>NZ_LZLL01000163.1:0-10433 GCF_001669335.1 Mycobacterium sp. 1245852.3
CCCGACGATGTCTACTCGCAGCTGTGTTCGGTTGAGCAGCTTCCTGAAGAGCGGAACATACGATGCCGCGATGGCGTCGCGTCCGACGTGACGGCTGCCCAGAAAGGTGATGTAGTCGGCGTCGGTGGTGAACACGCTCGCGTAGCCCGCGGGATCGCCTGCGGCCCAGGCAGTTACCTGTCGTTCGATGAGCGTCCGAATGGCTTGCTCGTCGGCCTGCTGGTCGCCGGCTGTCATGACGCCTCCCGCGGGTGGGTTATCCGGCTACGCGATCTCGGGACTGATCATCGATGCGATCGCATTGCGCGGCACCGACACTTGCGTCGCTTCCATCGCCGGCTGCAGCGCGTTCTGATCGAAGAAGAACACGATCGCGTCATTGGTGATCGCGAAACTCTGGTAGTTGGTCGGCTGGAGCCCGGTGGCCGGCGGAATCGACACCTTCGCCCGATACCGGTCGGCCAGGGTCTTCTGCACGATCGGCAAGATCGCTTGCAGCGGTTGACTTCCCGGCCGGAACAACGCATCGAAGGTGATCGGTTGTTGGTTGGCCAGGTTGAAGTTGAAGGATCTGTACCATATCAACGGGTGGGCGGCGCCGAGATTCTGATAGATCTCGGTGACAACCGACTGGGTGCCGGAGGCGGGGGGACCCGAACTGTACCGGGTACCGGTAACCTTCAGCGCTGTCGGCGATTTCAGTGCGTTCACCGGTCCGCGAGCGCTGCCGAAGTCGTCGTTGACCTTGGTCAGATAGCCGATCATCGTCTGCTCGTCGGGATAGTTGGCCGGAAACACCATGCTGATGTCCGACAGTGGAGCCGAGGCGTCGAAGTGGCACATTTGATTGGTGTCGACGCTCGCCGGGTCGCACAGTTGCGCGTCCGCGTGGGCAACGGCAGGGCACGTGAACGCGGCTGCCGATGCAAAGGCTGCCACCACCGCCGCGACCCACCGTGATCCGGTACGACGCCCCCTGCCAAAGTTCACCCATGCCTCCGTTGCGTAACCCGCAGGGTGCATTGTCACAGACGGGCAACGTCGGATGAACGGACGGTCGACGAGCGATCGGCAACGCCGCTGCGCCCAAGGCGCGCGCTCGCGGCCTCAGCGCGGCGCGTCCTGCAACTCGCCCTGCGGCAGCCTCGCGGCGGGCGCGTCCACCCTCGCTGGTCGGCGCCGGCCGGATGCCCGGGTGTTGATCCAGCACGCGAGCCCTCCCAGCACCAGGCCGGCCGCGATGCCCGCATCGGGACGTTGATCCAGGATCATCCACGACAACACTCCGGCCACGGCGGGAATGACGGCGAACAGCATCGCCACCGCCGTTGCACCGTGGGTATTGATGGCCCGCACGTAGAGGCTCACCGCGAGCGTGGCGTTCAGCAGGACCATGCCGCTGACCGCGATCACCGCCTTGACGCCGTCGTGGACCGTGAACGGCGTGACGATCGCGAACGCCGCGGCGGGTATCAACCCGACGGCATTCTGCATGGCACTCATCACCCGGAAGTCGACGCCGGTGCAGAACCGCTGCTGATACACGCCGCCCGCCGAAAGTCCAAGCAGTCCAACGACAAGCAACACGATGACCGGATCGACGCCGTGGGTGCTCATCAACCTTCGGGAACAGGCGGCCAGCACCGCGACGACGCCGAGCGCCAGCGCAGCCACTCGCAGGACGCCGAGCGGCTCCCGCAGGAACGTCGTCGCCAGGATCGCGGTGGCCACCGGATTCATCGCAATCACCACCGCACAAAGCACCGCCGGCGCCCCGAGCTGAACGGCCTCGTACAAACAGCAGAACTGCACGCCCTGGATCAGCAGACCCGTGACCAGGACGTGGCCGAACTGCGCTCCGCGCGGCCAGCCGGCCCTGGCCACGATCGACCAGATCGCCAGGATCGTTGCGGCCAAACTGAATCGCAGCACCAGCGCGGCCATCGGCGTCATGGCGGTTACGGCCAGGGTGCCGATCGGATATCCGAGGGCGTAGAAGAACGTCACCGCCGTGGCGGTGGTGACTGGCATGCGGGGCAGAGGCATGCCACCCATGTTCGCTTGATCGACCGACGCAGTCCAACGATTATTGGCGATCACGATTGATCGGGGCACCTTATCGATCCTCCGGCAGGTCGTGCTTATTCGCGACTTGGTTGCCGATTATTGATTAGTCTGATTGATCGGATTACAGTGCGGCTATGGCCCAGGTGCTCGATATCGCGCCGCTGCGCAGCCTCGTCGCCGTCGCCGACTGCGGCGGTTTCCACCGTGCCGCCGCCGCCCTGCACCTGAGCCAGTCCGCGGTCAGCCAGCATCTGCGCCGCATCGAAGCGGTGGTCGGTGAACCGATAGTGCAACGCTCGGGACGGGGGGTCGCCTTCACTGAGGTCGGGCAGAAGGCACTACGCCATGCGCGCACGATCTTGGCGGCGCACGACACCGCGCTCGATGACCTGGGTGCGACCGAACACAAGGTCCTGACCATCGGCGCCACCGAACACGGCGCCGATGTGATGCTTGCCGGCCTGTCCCGGGTGTTGCGCGAGCGACTCCCCGACCTGCGGGTGCGCTTCCGGCTCGACCGCAATGTGTCGCTGGCCGATTCGATCGACCGCGGTTTGGTCGATCTGGCCATCATGCTCGACGGGGCGGGTCTGGATCGCGCTAATGCGTCGGGAGTTGTTCAGTTGCAGTGGGTTTCCGCGCGCACACTGACGCTCTCACCGCGAGAGCCGCTGCCGCTGGTGATTTTCGCCGAGCCGTGCACATTGCGTGAGCCGGCCTTCGCGATTCTGGAAGGCCACCATATCGAGTACGAGATCGCCGCCGAGTGCGGTGATTTGTCCGGCCTCTACGCGGCGGTGCGATCGGGGCTCGGTGTGGCACTGCTGCCGATGATCGGTAAGTTCCCCGACGGGCTCAGTCTGGCCGAGGGGCTGCCGCCCGCCAACAACGCCTCGATACTGGTGCGCGGCCGTCACGGCATCGACCCCGACTTGCTGGGGACTGTCGATGATGCGGTGCGCGACTTGCTGGCCGCCGCAACCTGATTCGGTTCGCGTCCTTGCGGACGCCGGCCCCTGCCGCGATGCCGTTCGTGCCGTCGCGTCGTAGCCGTGCTCGGCCGGAGCCGCCCATGCGGCGTCAAGACTCACGGGATCGCTCCAACCGTCCCCCGCGGTTTAGCGGCGTAATCGCAGCGCCAGGAAGTACTCGTGCTGTCGACTGCGGTCCACGGTGTAGCCCATTGCCTTGGTGACACCCTCGGTGTCGTATTCCAGCCAGCGCTCGGTGCGCTGGCGCTCGAATTCGGTCCAGGAGGCCACCGTAAACCTCTCGAGGAACGTATCCGGTTGTCCGACACTGTGATACAGGCGCCAACTGTGTCCGCCGGTCCGCAGGCGGGACTGCCTGACCGCGCGCATCGCTTCGGTGAAGTCGTGGCGGTTCGCGGGCGGAACCTGATAGCGGACGGTCACCAGCACCGGCCCATCCTGCGGGCATGGTTCGAACACCAGTGTGGGTGACGGCCAGGCGGTGGAAACGTCGACGCTCAGCGTCCCGGTGCAGGGCAGCAGCGGGAGGATGACGATGCTGAGGGCGACGACGCCGAGCACCACCGCCGACCCGATCAGCGCGGCGTGCATCCCCGCCCGCGTGGCGAGCGCACCCCAGACGTAGGAGCCGATCGCCTGAGACCCGGTCGCGACGAGCAGATACACCGCGAGGCCCCGAGCGCGCACCCAACGCGGCAGGGAAAGCTGCGCCGCGGCGTTCAACGTCGTCAGGGTGATCAGCCATGACGCACCGGACAGCACCAAGATCGGAGTCGCCGCGGCGAACGGCAGCCACGCCACCGCCAGCGGTGCCAAGGCGTACACGGCGGCCGACCCGGCCAGCAGGACGTTATCGGAAACCTGCTGGCGTAACCGTGCGGCAAACGCCACCGAAAGCACCGCCCCCAAGCCGATCGCCGCCAGCGCCACCCCGTAGCCGCTGGCGCCCAGGTGCCACCGGTGTGCCGCGGCCACCGGCAGCAGGGCGAGCACGGCCGACGCCGGAAACAGGAAAAGCACCGCGCGCAACAGGATCCTGCGGAAGATGGGGCTGTTGTCGACATAGAGCAGACCGGTGAGGATGGCGTGGCCGAAATGTTCCCGCTCCAACGGGGCGAATTGCTTGGGCCGCTTCCAGGCGGCGAGGGCAACGATGATTCCGGCGAACGACACCGCGTTGATGGCAAAGGCCGCCGCGGGTCCGGACACGGCCACCACGACACCCCCGATCGCCGGTCCGATCGCTCGTGCGGCGTTGCCCGCGACGCTGCCCAGGGTCGAAGCGGCCGGTATCTGCGCGCGAGGGACGACCTCGGGCTGGATCGCCTGCCAGGCCGGCCCGGCCAGTGCGGACGCGCAACCGATGGCCACGGTGAACGCCAGCAGCGACGTCGGGGTCATCCGCCCGAGGTAGGTCAGCACTGCCAGCGCCAAGGCGACCAGCACCGCGTAGGACTGCAGGACAAAGAGCAACCGCCGCCGGTCGAACAGGTCGGCGAGTACGCCGGCGCAAAGACCTAGCAGCAGCGTCGGTCCGAGGCTCGCGGTCTGCACCAGCGCCACGATGACGTCGCTGCTGTGCTTTTCCACCAAGAACCATTGGGCCGCAACGCTTTGCATCCATGTCCCGACGTTGGACGCCAGCTGCGCGATGAACAGGCTGCGGTACACGCGGTTGCGGAGCGGTGCCCATGCCGACGGCTGCTCAGCCTCGGCGCTCTCCCGATCCTGAATCACCATTGGATCTGCGGGCCACCACCGTGCTCGAACCGCATACCACAGCGAAGCGCATCGGCGGCCACACACGCGAGGGGGTCGGCGAATACCAACGGCGAGCCGAGATCGACCTCTGGCATGACAGAACGCCTTTCGCGTGGTAGCGGGATTATGAGTCTAAACCGGGCCCCGCACACCCGCCACGCGAAGCGTTAGCCGTCTCGATGGCGCAGCAGCTCGAACCAGTTGTGTGGAACCCGCCCGCGCGGCCCGGGAACCGACTGATCCTCGGGGCGGCACTCGGGCGGCGCGAGCTCGGGACCCTCGTAGTAGTCGTTGGCCTCGTAGTTCCAGAACCAATCCTCGCCCGGCTCGAATGACCGGATGATCGGATGCCCGGTCTGCTGCCAGTGCTTGGTCGCATGGCGAGAGAACGAGTCGTCGCAGCAGCCGATGTGCCCGCAAGCCGCACAACGACGCAGGTGCACCCACCAACCGCCGGTCGCGTCGCACTCGAGGCAGCCCACGCCGCTGGGCGGCACCGAAGGGTCGACAGGAGCAGTCATCGGCGCCCCCTCCCTCGTGCATGGCAGCTGTTAGCGCATCTGCGCGGGGATGCTACCCGCTTGTCCCTGCGGCCGGCATCACGTTTGCTGCGATACTTCCCACGTGCGTTCCGAACAACTTGGCCGCCTCCTGATGCGAGCCGCGCCCCTTTTCAATGCGCCGATAGCCGCGCTGGCCAACTCCCGCCGCTTCGGCGGACTGCTCAACCGCAACATCACCATGCTGACCTACACGGGTAGACGCTCCGGGCGCACCTTCAGCATCCCGGTGTCCTATCGACGTAGCGGGAACGAGATCGTCATCGGCGTCGGCATGCCCGAGGCGAAGACGTGGTGGCGCAACTTCCTGAACACCGGCGGACCCCTGACCTTGCGCCTCGACGGGGCCGATCGCGCTGGACATGCCGTCGCCAAGCAGGATGAAAGAGGACGCGTAACCGTCACGGTGCGGCTCGCCGAGGCGCATTCGTGAACTCCACAATTCCCAACCGGGCGAACCGCCGTGGGCGGCACCGAGCGGAAACTGCTTCACGACAGGGTGTTTGAGTCCTCGGAGGTCGAAAACTGTTTGCCCGTTCGCGCCAGATGCCGATCACGCCAGCCTGGTTCACCGCAGCACTGAATCACAGGCCGGACCACGTCGACGTGGACGTCGACGGTTGCCGCATACATCTGCGCGTCTGGGGTGATGCCGATCAACCGCCGGTGGTCCTCGTCCACGGTGGTGGAGCGCACTCGGGTTGGTGGGATCACATCGCGCCGTTCTTTCTCCAAACCCATCGGGTGATCGCACCGGATCTTTCCGGGCACGGGGACAGCGAAGCCCGTGGCAGCTACGACTTGCGAACGTGGGCGAGCGAAGTGATGGCGGCCGCGGCGGCCGCGGGACCCGCCGGGCGACCAACCATCATCGGCCACAGCATGGGCGGTTGGGTCGTGTCCACGGCGGCGATGCACTACAGCCCCCAAATCAACAGCATGCTGGTGATCGACTCCCCGTTGTGGGAGCGCGCCCCGGAGGAAGGGCGGCTGCGCAGGCACAAGCACAACCAATACCGGACGAAAGATGAGATCCTGGCCCGCTTTACGGCGGTGCCCGCACAGGAGTTGCTCCTGCCCTACATCCGACAGCACATAGCGGCCGAGTCGGTGCGCAAAACCGACGAGGGCTGGATCTGGAAGTTCGACCCGGCGATCTACGGCGGTGAATTTCTCGAACCGACACCGGCCGACGAGGAGTCGCTGGAGACCATGCTGGCCGCGATGCGTTGCCGGGTAGGCTATTTGCGGTGTGAGGCCGGGCTGGTGCCTCCCGCGATGGCCGAACGCATCCGTTCCCTGCTTCAGCTGCGTGGCCCGTTCGTGGAATTGGCCCTGGCCGGCCACCACCCGATGCTGGACCAGCCGCTCCCCCTCGTCGCGACCTTGCGGACCCTGCTTGAATTCTGGTCGATCACTTAGGGTTTGACTCGTCTATGCATTCCAGAGAGGGGCCCGCATGCCTGAGATGCCTAGTGTCGGTTCGTGGCCGTCGGCGTTGCCCGCAGTGCAGGTCCGGGTGGCCCGACCCACGGCCCAGCTGCAGCGGATAGTCCGGTTCTACCGGGACGTGTTGTCGCTGCCCCAGCTGCATTCCGCGGATGACGGCGAATGGGCGGTCGTCATGTTCGGACTGCCCGGCGATCAATACAACCTTGAATTCGTCGCCCATCGCGACGGTATCGACGGAACCGCGCCGACGCGGGAGAACCTGCTGGTGTTCTACTTCAACTCGGCTGACGATCAGCAAGCGGTCGCGAGCAGGTGCCGCGGCGCGGGAGCCGAGCAGGTCGTGCTCGACAACCCGTGGTGGGCCCGCAATGGGGCGATAGCCTTTCTCGACCCGGACGCGTGGACGATCGTCCTGATGCCGGCGCCCGTGCCCTTGGCGCACGCGGGGCGTTAAGCCCTGGCGCGGCGGGCCAGTTTCGCGGGTTGGTCGATGATGAGGGCCTTGCCCTGCTGGCGGATCCATCCGCGTTGGGTGAAGTCGGACAGGGCTTTGTTGACGGTTTCGCGCGACGAGCCAACGAGTTGGGCGAGTTCCTTCTGCGTGAGGTGGTGCTCGACGAGCACCGATCCCCCGCTGCTGGTGCCGAAACGCATTGCCAGGTCCAGGATTTGCTTGGCCACCCGGGCGGGGACATCGGTGAAGATCAGGTCGCACAGCGTGTTGTTGGTATGCCGAAGCCGGCGCGCCAGCACCCGCAGCAGCTGCTCGGCAATTTCGGGGCGTTCGACAATCCATGTCCGCAACGCGCGACGGTCCATCCTGACCGCTTCCACCTCGGTCAGGGTGATCACCGTGGAGGTCCGCGGGCCGGGATCGAAGAGCGCCAGCTCACCGAACACGTCCCCGGGACCCAGCACCGCGAAGACGGTTTCGCGACCGTCTGTGGTCTGATGGCGGATCTTCACCGCACCCGACAGGATGACGTAGAGGTCATCGCCCAGCTCGCCCTCGACGAAGACGGTGCGCCGGCGCGGAAACGACACGTGCTCCAGGTGGCGAGCCAACGCCTCGACCGCATCGGGAGCGATCCCCTGGAAGATGCCGGCTCGCGCCAATACTTCGTTCACGCCGCCCCTTTCAACGCGTTTCGCACGGCGTTGCGCGCGCTAGGCGCTGCTCCAAAGTGGGGGCGTCTTGGCTCGCTGTCCAGACTTTACACCAGGCCCGAGATTCGTAACGCGGCAGGTCAGGCCGCGGGCTGGACGTGCAGCGACGCGCCGTTGAGTGGGCGGAGCGGGCCGCTTATGCCGCCGACGTGGTGACGGTCGACGCGATGGTCACCTCGGAGTACAGGTTTCCGCACGCATCACAATCGACCTGATACTCGAGCTTGTGGTCATCGCGTTCCAGAAACCGGTACTGCGCCCACGCCATGCAGCGGGGGCACCGCGCACGACCGTGCTCGATTGCCATTCGCTAAACCCTTCACTCGCCAAAGACACACTGGAAGTACCCCGTGCCAAGCCGGTCTAACCACCGAGTGTCGACTGCCCATGGACGACGGGCCCGGGACGGCGTTCGGCCCTAGTAGTTGAGCCCCGAAAACATGATCCGGCCGGGATCGTATTTCTGCCGCACGGCGCTCAGCCGCGATAGGTTCGGGCCGAAAAACCGCGAGGGCGACTGGTTGGCCTCGATGTAGTTGACGTAGCCGCCGACCGAATACTGTTGCACGGCCTGATGTGCCGTGGTGAGCCAGTTGGTCGCGGCCGCGGGATCGCCCGTTTCCACATACCACTGCACCAGCGCCGACTGGCGCCGCCACGGAAAAGCGGTGGCTCCGGGCGCCACCGTGGCGAGGGCACCGTCCAGCGCGTGCATGATGGCGAGCATGCGCCCGGCGCCGCGGGGAAACGCATTGACCGCCGCGGCGATCCCCTGCGCCACGCCCGCGTTGACGGTGGTGAAGACGTCCGATCCACCGACATAGCCGAGCGGTGACGGGTTGAGATTGCCGACGGCCAGATAGTTCACCAGGTCCAGGTAGTTGAACGTGTGGTTCTCCGTGCCCGACGGCTGCAGCCCCACCGCCTGGGTGATCGCGGCCGCGGCGCTGTTGCCCGACCCGGCCGGGCAGGTCGCCAGGATCCGGCAATGCACACCCATCGCGTCGACGGTGGCGTCCGCCAACGCCCAACTGTTCTGGTCGGCGGTGCGCAACCAGTTCTGCCAACCGACGAGGACCTGCGCGAAGGACTGCGGCGGGAAGTTGAGGTTGACGACGTCGACGTCTTTGGTGGGAAACGTGGCGAAGGTCAGGGAGGTGGTCACGCCGAAGTTGCCGCCACCGCCGCCGCGCAGCGCCCAGAACAGGTCGGGATTGCTGGCGGCGGACGCGGTGACCGCTTGACCGCTGGGCAGCACCACCGACGCCGACGTCAGCTGGTCACAGAGCAGGCCGGCATGCCGGGATTGGGCCCCCATGCCGCCACCGAGCGCATGCCCGGCGGCACCGACTGACGGGCAGGTACCGGTGGGGATGCCCCGACCGGCAGCGGCCAACGTCCGGTGCATCGTGTACAGACTCGTGGCCGGCGTCACCGTGACCTGTCCCGTCGCGGCGTCGTAGTTGGCGTCCCCGGGCAGTTGGCGCAGGTCGAGCACCATGGTTCCGTTCGCGGTCGACGCGCCGATATAGGAGTGTCCGCCGCTGCGGGGGGCGACCTTCAGGTTGTGGGCTGCCGCGAAGGCCATCGCCTTCTGAACGTCGGCCGCCGATGTCGGGGTGACGACCGCCGCCGGCGTCGACCCGTTGTAGTTGGTGTTGAAAACCTGCTTGGCTCCGGCGAATTGGGGGCTGTCCGGAAGCACCACCTTCCCGCCGAGCGCCGTGGACAGCCCCTCCCAACCTGTGGGTCTCGGGTCGGCGGCCACCCGGGGTGCGCCGAGGACCGCGCCGGTGGCCAACGCCCCGACGGCGCCCCGCAAAAACAGCTGCCGCGAGATCTCACGCGCCATCGTTGGGCTCCCGCGATTGCCTCATGCCTCGAATTGTCAACGACGGCAAGCGTGGTGCCACACGACGTGTCGGGGGGTGATCCAAACGTGCTCGAACCGTTACCCGGCGCCTTTGCCGTTGTCGACTCGATAGACCGCGCCGTGGATGGCGGCCGCGGCGCCGCTGGCGAGGAATGCGATGACGTTGGCGACGTCGAGGGGTTGCATCATGCCGCGCGGTGAGGCCGTGCGCATGATCAGGTCGTAGTTGGGATCGTCTGGCGCGCTGAACTGTTCGATCTGCGGCGTGAGCATTCCGCCTGGACATACCGCGTTGACGCGCAAGCGGTCCGCGGTGTATTCCACGGCCAACGCGCGGGTGAGGCCGATCAGGCCATGCTTGGCGGCGCAGTAGCCGGCCGAGTAGGCCTGGCCTTCGACACCGGCGATGGAGCTGACGTTGACGATGTTTCCACCGCGCTCCAGCAGGTGGGGCAGGGCAGCCCTGCACAGGTAGAACGGTCCGTTGAGGTTGACCGCAAGGTCCTGTTCCCAGTCGTCGTCGGTCAGAGACTCGGTGCGGCGCATCTGGTGTCGCCCGGC
>NZ_LZLL01000164.1:0-13022 GCF_001669335.1 Mycobacterium sp. 1245852.3
GCACGCGGGACGCGCCCACGCCGACGAACATCTCGACGAAGTCGGAGCCCGAGATCGTGAAGAACGGAACCCCGGCCTCCCCGGCCACCGCGCGGGCCAGCAGCGTCTTACCGGTTCCCGGCGGGCCATAAAGCAGCACGCCCTTGGGGATTTTGGCGCCCAGCGCCTGGTAGCGGCCGGGGTTCTGCAGGAAGTCCTTGATCTCGTAGAGCTCCTCGACCGCCTCGTCGACGCCGGCGACGTCGGCGAAGGTGGTCTTGGGCATGTCCTTGGAGAGCTGTTTGGCGCGCGACTTGCCGAATCCGAAGCCCATCCGGGCGCCGCCCTGCATGCGGGAGAACATCACGAACAGCCCGACCAGCAGCAGCAGCGGCAGCACGTAGACCAGCAACTCGCCCAGGATGCTGCCCTGGTTCACGACGGTGCTGACCTTGGCGTTCTTGGCGCTCAGCGCGTTGAACAGGTCCACCGCGTAGCCGCTCGGGAACTTGGTGATGACCTTGTCCGAATTGTCGGTGTCGCCATTGCCCTTCTTCAGGGTCAATCGCAGTTGCTGTTCGCGGTCGTCGATTTGCGCGCTCTTGACGTTGTCGCCGTTGATCTGGGACATCGCCACGGAGGTGTCGACGGGCTTATAGCCGCGGGTGTCGTCGCTGAAGTAGAAGAACGACCAACCGAGCAGCACCACGACAGCGATTGCCGTGATGGTGCGAATCACGTTTTTCCGGTTCATCAATCATCGGCCTTGCCGGCCAGGTCCTTCCCCGATATACACGCAGCTGGAAAAGTCCAGGCTACCGCTAGCGGAGATCGCCAGCTCCGGCAGAGCCGGGGCGCCGCGGGTCTCCGCCATCGTGCCTAGCGGAGATCGCCAGCTCCGGCAGAGCCGGGGCGCCGCGGGTCTCCGCCATCGTGCCTAGCGGAGATCGCCAGCTCCGGCAGAGCCGGGGCGCCGCGGGTCTCCGCCATCGTGCCTAGCGGAGATCGCCAGCTCCGGCAGAGCCGGGGCGCCGCGGGTCTCCGCCGTCCTGCTCAGTTAACGACCGGCAGTTCCCGACTACTCGTAGTAGCGGGCCTCGACGACGTTGCCGTCCGGATCGGCGAAGTAGTACCCCTGCGGCGCCCAGCCCCGGGCGCCGAAGCTCTGGTTCAGCCGCGCGCCGGTATCCACGCCCGCGGCCTGCAGTCGCCGGTCCAGCGCGTCGTATTCGGCCTTCGACAGCGCCAGGCAGACGTGGTTGACCGGGTGCCCGGCGCTGCCCTCGATGCGGGTCAGAGCCTCGGTGGCCGAGACGCTTTCGGCCGGCATCAGGTCGATGATCGAGTCCGCGCAGATCCGCACGCTCGGAAACGGCGCCACGCCGGCCTCGAATTCGTCGAACCGGACGGGCTCGAGCCCGACCACGCGGGTGTAGAAGTCCATCGAGATCGGCGGGCTTTTCGTCCAGAGCACCACATGGTCGAGTCGCATCGAGTCGAGTATTCCCGGCTTTCGGCCCGTCGGGCCGCTATTCGGCTAACCCGAACCGGTTCGGGGCCTTCTCAGCCAGCAACCATTGTGCTTTGGTGGGACGGTGCCCCCAACCGAACGGTTAGTAGATACCAATGGTGTGCGGCTACGGGTGATCGAAGCGGGCGAACGTGGCGCACCGGTGGTGCTCCTGGCGCACGGCTTCCCCGAACTGGCCTACTCCTGGCGCCACCAGATATCCGTCCTCGCCGATGCCGGCTATCACGTGCTGGCGCCCGATCAGCGCGGCTACGGCGGTTCGGATCGTCCGGACGGCGTCGACGCCTACGACATCCATCACTTGACGGCCGATCTGGTCGGCCTGCTCGACGACGTCGGCGCGCAGCGCGCCGTGTGGGTCGGGCACGACTGGGGCGCCGCCGTGGTGTGGAACGCCCCGCTGCTGCATCCGGATCGGGTGGCGGCCGTCGCCGCGCTGAGCGTGCCGGTGACGCCGCGCCCGCACGTGGCGCCGACGAAGGCGTGGCGCAAGATGTTCGGCGAGAACTTCTTCTACATCCTGTACTTCCAGGAGCCCGGTATCGCCGACGCCGAATTGAACGCCGATCCCGCCCGGGTGATCCGTCGCATGATCGGCAGCCTGCGGACCGACGGCAAGGATGCGCTGGTGCGGATGGCCACCCCCGGTCCGGAAGGCTTCGTCGACCGCCTTCCCGAGCCGGACGGACTGCCGGACTGGATAACCCAGGACGAACTGGACCACTACATCGCCGAGTTCTCCCGCACCGGCTTCACGGGCGGGCTGAACTGGTACCGCAATTTCGACCGCAACTGGGAGACCACCCCCGAACTCGACGGGGTGAAGATCCCGGTCCCCTGCTTGTTCATCGGCGGGACGGCCGATCCCGTTCTGTCCTTCACCAGCACCGACCGCGCGGCCGACGCGATCTCCGGTCCGTACCGAGAGGTGATGATCGATGGCGCCGGGCATTGGCTGCAGCAGGAGCGCCCCGACGAGGTGAATGCGGCCTTGCTGGAATTCCTCAACGGATTGGAGCTGCAATGAGCGCGCCCCTGCGTTTTGGAGTGTTTATCACGCCGTTTCACCCCGTCGGCCAATCTCCCACGGTGGCACTGGAATACGACATGGAACGGGTCGTCGCGCTGGACCGCCTCGGCTTCGACGAGGCCTGGTTCGGCGAGCATCATTCCGGCGGCTACGAACTGATCGCCTGCCCGGAGGTGTTCATCGCCGCGGCTGCCGAGCGGACCAAACACATCCGGCTGGGCACCGGCGTGGTGTCGCTGCCCTACCACCATCCGCTCATGGTGGCCGATCGCTGGGTGCTGCTGGACCACCTGACCCGCGGCCGGGTGATGTTCGGGACTGGGCCGGGCGCCCTGCCCTCGGACGCCTACATGATGGGCATCGACCCGATCGAGCAGCGCCGGATGATGCAGGAGTCGCTCGAGGCGATCCTGGCGCTGTTCCGCGCGGCACCCACCGAACGCATCGACCGGCACTCGGACTGGTTCACCCTGCGCGACGCGCAATTGCACATCCGGCCCTACACCTGGCCCTACCCCGAAATATCCACGGCCGCAATGATTTCGCCGTCGGGACCGCGGCTGGCCGGCGCGCTCGGCACTTCGCTGCTGTCGCTGTCGATGTCGGTGCCCGGCGGCTACGCGGCGCTGGAGACCACCTGGGACGTGGTCCGCGAACAGGCCGCGAAGGCCGGCCGGGACGAGCCGGACCGCGCCGACTGGCGCGTCCTGAGCATCATGCACATCGCGGACAGCCGCGAGCAGGCCATCGACGACTGCACCTACGGGTTACAGGATTTCGCGAACTACTTCGGCGCCGCCGGATTCGTGCCGCTGGCCAACAGCGTAGAAGGCACCCAGACGCCGCACGAGTTCGTCGCCGACTACGCGGCCAAGGGCAACTGCTGCATCGGCACCCCGGAGGACGCCATCGCTCACATCGAGGACCTGCTCGACCGCTCCGGCGGCTTCGGCACGCTGCTGATGCTCGGCCACGACTGGGCATCGCCGCAGGCGACGTACCACAGCTATGACCTGATGGCGCGCAAGGTGATTCCGCATTTCAAACGACAGCTCGAGGCGTCGCGGTCGTCACACGACTGGGCGAAGGCCAAGCGTGACCAGTTGATCGGCCGGGCGGGCGAGGCCGTAGTCAAGGCCATCACCGAACACGTCGACGAGCAGAAAGACGCGGTGCACTGATGCGCGCGGCAGTGTTGCGAGACGGCCGCATGGTCTATCGGGACGACGTGCCCGACCCGATACCGGAGACCGGTCAGGTACTGGTCGGCGTGCGGGCCTGCGGAATCTGCGGCTCCGACCTGCATTTCGCCGCCCACGGCGCCCAAGTGCTGGAAATGAGCGACCGGGTGGCCGGCGGCACGGGCGGCATGCACGTGGACCTGAGCCACGACATCTTCATGGGTCACGAGTTCAGCGCCGAAATACTCGAAGCCGGGCCGGACACCGAGACCCATCCGCCGGGCACCATGGTGACGTCATTGCCGGTGCTGTTGTCCGCCAAGGGCGTCGAACCGATCGTCTACAGCAACAGCACCATCGGCGGCTACGCCGAACGGATGCTGCTCTCGGCGCCGCTGCTGCTGCCGATCCCCAACGGGCTGGACCTCAAGCACGCCGCGCTCACCGAGCCGATGGCGGTGGGGCTGCACGCGGTCAACAAGTCCAACATCGCGCCCGCTGAGACGGCCCTGGTGCTCGGCTGCGGCCCGATCGGGATCGCCATTATCGCCGCGCTTCGGGCCAAAGGTGTCGAAACCATTGTGGCGTCGGACTTTTCGCCCAAGCGGCGCGAGCTGGCCACCGCGATGGGCGCTCACCAGACGCTGGATCCGGCGCAGGGTTCACCCTTCGACACCGTCAAGCCCGCGGTGGTGTTCGAGGCGGTCGGTGTGCCCGGCATCATCGACGACGTGCTGCTGCGGGCGCGGCCCGGTACCCGCCTGGTGGTGGCCGGCGTGTGCATGCAACCCGACACCGTGCACCCGTTCTTCGCGATCGCCAAAGAGATCAACGTGCAATTCGTGCTCGCCTACACCCCCGACGAGTTCGCCGATTCGCTGCGCGCCCTGGCCGAGGGCGACATCGACGTCAGCCCGCTGATCACCGGTGAGGTCGGCCTCGACGGGGTGGGCGCGGCGTTCGACGACCTGGCCGACCCCGAGCGGCACTGCAAGATCCTCGTCACGCCCTAAGGCTTGTCGGGGGCCGGGCTATAATCGAACGTATGTTCGAGTTACCGACGGACCCCGCCGCGTTGGTGGAGGTGATCGAGTCCACCCATCGGGAGGAATCGATGCTGGTGGCCCGTCGCCTGGCGGCGGTGGCGGCGTTGCTTCGCCACCGGGTCTCCACCGCCGCGCGGCCGGACCGGGAGTACGCGGAGATCGACGGCTTCGAGCAGACCGCCGCCGAGGTCGCAGCCGCGATGAACCTCTCGCCCGCGGGAGCCAGCTACCTGGTGTCATATGCGGAGGCGCTCGACATCAGGCTGCCCAGGGTCGCGGCCCTGCTGGCCGAAGGCCGAACGGATTGGCGCACAGTGCGATTGATCATCACCCGCACCGACCTGGTCACCGACGGGGAAGCGCTGGCCAAGCTCGACCTATCACTGGCCGGCCGCATCGGCAACTGGCATGGCTGGTCGCGGCAGCGGATCGTCAACGCGGTAGACGCCGCCGTGCGCGCCTGCGATCCCGACGCGGCCCGTGAGCGCCGCCTGGCCGCCGAAAACGACCGCCACGTCGCAATCCGTGCCAAAGGGGACGGGATGGCCGAGATCTACGGCTCGGTCGCCGCGACCGCGGCGGCCGCCTTCGACCGCCGGCTCGCACAGCTCGCCAAGCAGGTGTGTGCGGCCGACCCCCGGACATTCGATCAGCGCCGGGCCGACGCGCTGGCGGCATTGAGTGAGGGCCGCGGATTGGCCTGCGCCTGCGGGCAACCGGAGTGTCCGGCCCGTGCGGGCGCTCACGATGCTGATGCCGATCGGACCGGGGCGCGGGTGGTCATCAACGTAGTGGCCAGCGAAGAGACCGTGAACGCCGACGGCGCCTTGCCCGGCTATCTGGAGGGCTACGGCGTCATCGACGCCGAGCAGGTACGCCAATTGGCCGCCGCCGCATCGATGCTCATCGCCAATCCGCTGACCAGTCCGGTCGAGGCACTGCGTTATCAACCGTCCGCCGCATTGGAGCGGGCCGTCCGGTGCCGCGACCTCACCTGCCGGTTCCCGGGATGCAGCCGGCCGGCAATGGCGTGCGACCTCGACCACACCGTCCCCTTCAACCACCAAGATCCGACCGCGGGCGGCCGGACCACCGCGGAAAATCTGAAATGCCTGTGCCGCCAACATCATCGACTCAAAACCTTCGGCGGCTGGCGTGACGAGCAACTTGCCGACGGCACCGTGGTGTGGACGTCGCCGAGCGGCCGCATTTACCGGACCTCGCCCACCGGGGCCGACCTGTTCCCACAGCCGCGTGGTCCGGCATGCGCCGCGCCCGCGCCCAGGAGGCGCAGCCTGTCACAGCAGCGAAGCGCGCGAATTGCACACGCTCGCAAGCACAACCGCGAGACCCGGCCGATCAATGAAGCTCGATCGCGGCTAGCACGGGCCCGAGCCGACGAAATCGCGTCGCGCAAGTTCCGAAACCACATGCGCGACATGCTGTTGCTGTTCAAGGGCACGCCTAGCACCAGCCCGTTCTGCACCTGGGTGAACGATCCCCGAGAACCGGAGGAACTGCCGAGCGATTGGGTGCCCGACGAGCCAACGCTGCAACCCGTACCGGACGACCCGCCCTTCTGATTCATCCCAAGCTTTTCGACTTCAGATCAGCCGCCCGCCGGGGGTTGTGCGATGACGGTGGGCTTGAAGCCGTATCGGGGCGCCACAAGGTGGGCCGCGGTGCCGCGCCCGGCCCCGCCGGTGGGAACCATCGGCACGCCACCCACCGCATTGGTGGCACGTTCAACGGCCCCCGCGGCGGTGGCGCCATTGAGCGCCACGGCGACCGAGGGCGTCGACGGGGCCGCGCTCGCCCAGGCCGCCGGGACCGACAATCCACCGACCGACGCCGCCTTGCCGACTGCTCCGCCGATCGCGCCCATCGAGCCCAGCCCCGCGCCCGAAACGGCCGCGGGGACAGCCGCTTCCGCGGCTTTGGAAGCCCCCTCGGCTGCGGACTTCGCGGCCGGCATGAAGCCCTGCGCGAGGCTCTGGATGTCTTTGAACGAGGTGGTGAAAAGCCGCGTCGGCGAAATCAACCGGATGAACGCGTCGAACGGCGTGCTGGCATCCAACGTTTGCGATCCGGTCAGGCCCTCCAACAGATCACCCAACGGGCCGCTCACCACCAGGCCATCACCTTCGGGGTTGAGGCTGATCCCGCCCAGGGAGAACGCGGGGTTGTTCGTTGCTTGGGCCACCGCCGCGGCCTGACCGGCGGTCCCGGTGGGATTGGTCGCTTGGGCCACCGCCGCGGCCTGAGAGGCCGCGCCGGCCGGGTTGGTCGCGGGTTCGGCCGGCTCGAACGGCGGCAACGTCGACGCGGCGGCCGACGTTCCGGCGTATCCGTACATCGCGGCGGCGTCTTGCGCCCACATCTCACCGTATTGGGCCTCGGTGGCCGCAATGGCCGGGATGTTCTGGCCGAGGAAGTTCGTCGCCAGCAACTCCGTCAGCAACGCCCGGTTCGCCGCGATCACCGGCGGTGGCACCGTCTCGGCGAACGCCGCCTCGTAAGCGCCCGCCGCCGCTACCGCCTGAGCGGCAACGTGTTCGGCGCGATCGACCGTGTCGCGCAACCACGCCACCTGCGGAAGTACCGCCGTCAGCATGGACGCGGCGGCCGGCCCCTGCCAAGGTCCGTCCGTGAGGCCCGCGATCACCGCCGCGTAGGCGGAAGCCGCGGAGTGCAGCTCGGCGGCCAGGCCGTCCCAGGCCGCCGCGGCCGCCAGCAGCGGACCTGAGCCGGGTCCCGAGTACATCAACGCGGAGTTGATCTCGGGCGGCAACTGCGCAAAATCGAGCATCGCGAGCTCGCCTAACCGACCGCGGCGGTGTTGGCGATCTCCGTGGCGGCGTACGAACCGGCGCTGATGCCGAGCATCGTCGCCAGCTGCTCACGAATCACCGCGGCCTGCGCGCTGATTTCCTGGAACAGCTGGCCGTGCCGGGAGAACTGTTGCGCGGTCAATATCGATACCGCGTCGGCCGCGGCGGGAGCCACACTGGTCGTGGGAACCGCCACCGCCGAACTTCCCTCCCGCACGGCCGCATTGATCCGGTTCAGCTCGCGGGAAGCCGCATCCAGTATTTCCGGCTGCGCCATCAAAAAAGACATGACTTCTCAAAACCCTTTCACATCAATAGTTCTCGGGCACTCGTCCAGGTGCCGAGTCGGACGCCTGGCCACGTTAGGTCAGTCGTGTCTCGAGATGACAGCCCCCGAGGCGCTAATTCACGGCCGGGACGAAAACTGTTCACTTAGCTGATCTGGAATGCTGCGACTTTTGCAATCCATATGAAAGTCGTTGTGTGCACACATATTTGAGGCCATATATGAACTCATATGAGACCTCTGTGCCGCCCGCCCGGGTTTGCCCGCGACGCACGAGACGGCTCCGCCCGGGCGTGGCCGAGCCTGGGTGCGGCGCCACCAGGAGACCTACGCCCTGGATACGCACGAGCAGCTGCACGCAATATCGGGCTATGAGCAACACAACGTCAGCCTGGTCGGCCAGCACTAACCAAGCAGCACCTTGATGCGGGGACTAATCGACTCTCCGGTTCGGCTCACCTAGCATGCGGGCACACCAAACCCTTCCCGGCGCAGTGCGATTGACCGCCCTGGGCGTGGGCTTCCTGGTGGGGCCGGTCGCAACGCCCGCCCTGCTGTGGCTGACTTTGGTCCTGGACCTGCCGCTGGTGCTGATAATCGTCCTGCTCATCGTCATGGTGCTCATGTCAAACGGACTGTCGCACCTCATCATTCGCGTATGCGGGCTGAACGAAGCCGGTGGCTTCGGCCGAAACGCCGACAACGCCGCGGTGTAAATCGCGCCCACCGACCGCGGCCCGGACGCTAGGGTGCCAGGCATGCCGGTCGCACCGAATGCCTCGAGGTTTGTCCGCCGATCGATCGCCGCGGTCGCGGCCGGCCTGACCATCGCCGCGGTGTCGGCGTGCGACAAGCACAACGCGCCACAGCCCGGGGCCAACCCCCGTCAGGTCACGGTCGTCGGCACCGGCCAGGTCCAGGGCGTCCCGGACACCCTGACCGCCGACGTGGGCATCGAATTCACCGCACCCGACGTCACCACCGCGATGAACCAGACCAACGACCGGCAACAGGCGGTGATCAACGCACTGACCGGCGCCGGCATCGACCGTAAGGACATCAGCACCACCGAGGTCACCCTGTCCCCCGAATACAACAACCCGGAGCGCAGCGGCACCGCCGCCATCACCGCCTACCGCGCCACCAACGCCATCGCCGTCAAGATCCACCCGACGGACGCCGCGTCGCGGCTGCTGGCCCTCATCGTCGGCACCGGCGGCGATGCCACCCGGATCAAGTCGGTTCGTTATTCCATCGCCGACGATTCGCAGCTGGTGAAGGACGCCCGGTCCCGCGCGTTCAACGACGCCAAGAACCGCGCCGACCAGTACGCCCAGCTGTCCGGGCTTCGGCTGGGCCGGGTGCTGTCCATCTCGGAGGCCACCGGTGCCACCCCACCGCCGGTCGGGGCGCCACGGGCCATGCCGTCCATGGTTCCGCTGGAGCCCGGCCAGCAGACCGTGAACTTCTCGGTGACCGCGGTGTGGGAGTTGGACTAGCGGCGGTCGCGGCTACTGCTGGTAGACCCTGGGGTCCAGCGTGCCGATGTAGGACAGGTCCCGGTAGCGCTCGTCGTAGTCGAGGCCGTAGCCCACGACGAAGTCGTTGGGGATGTCGAAGCCCACGTAGGCGATGTCCACGTGCGCGCCCTGCGCGTCGGGCTTGCGCAGCAGCGTGCACACCCGCAGCGACCGCGGGTGCCGCGTCTTGAGGTTGCGCAACAGCCAGGACAGGGTGAGTCCCGAGTCCACGACGTCCTCGACGATCAGCACGTCGCGCCCCTCGATATCGCGGTCCAGGTCCTTGAGGATCCGCACCACCCCCGAGGAGGACGTCGACGACCCGTACGAGCTGACGGCCATGAATTCGAACTGGGTGGGCAGCGGGATCGCCCGGGCCAGGTCGGTGACAAAGATCACAGCTCCCTTGAGCACCGTGATCAGTAGCAGGTCCTGACCGGTCTGCGTCGCGGCGTCGCGGTAGCTCTCGCCGATTTCGTGGCCGAGTTCGGCGATTCGCGCCTGAATTTGCGCCGACGTAAGCAGGACAGACTTGATATCCCCGGGGTAAAGCTCCGCGGGCTGAGCGGGGGTGATCGCCGAGGAGATCTGGGCCACGCCCACAGAGTGCCACGACGGCGGGCGAATAACCAACGGCAGCCCCGACATTGCGGTTAACGGACCGGCTCGCGCCACAGCGTCAGCAGGCCGTCGCGGCGGCCCGCGAACAATCTCTCGCCAGGCGACGACGACCCCACCGCCACCCCACCCTGCCCGTGCCAGCGGGTGACCAGGGCGTCGACCGCCCGGATTTGCTTGTCGGCTAGGCCGGTTGCGCCGCCGGCCAGCAGCCACGCCCGGATCACCCGGCGCCGCACGGGGGCGTCCAGCGCCGCCAGCGCCTGCACCCGCAGGCCGGCGTCCGCGCGGGCCCCCGGCAGCGCCCGGGCGGCCAGCGTGTCGAGCAGCTCGGAGTCCTCCCGCAACGCGGTCGCGGTGCGGGCCAGCGCCTCGGCCACGCCGCCGCCGAGCACGTCTTCCAGCAGCGGCAGCACCTCGGTGCGCAGCCGGGTCCGGGTGAAGCGGCGGTCGGTGTTGTGCGGATCCTGCCAGGGCGTCAGGCCCAGCTCCCGGCACGCGGCGTGCGTCACCGCCCGGCGCATCGCCAACAGGGGCCGGCACCACGGCGGATCGTAGGGACGCATCCCGGCGATCGAGCGCACCCCGGATCCGCGGCCCAGGCCCAGCAACACCGTCTCGGCTTGGTCGTCGAGCGTGTGACCCAGCAGCACCGGGCCGCTGTGCTGGGCGCTCAACGCGGCGTAGCGGGCGGCGCGCGCCGCCGCCTCGGGACCGCCCTGGTTGCCCACCCGGACCCGAACCACTTGGGCCGCAACGCATCCCAATGCCAGGGCCTGAGCCCGCGCGGTGGCGGCGACGGCGGCCGAGTCGGGTTGCAGCCCGTGGTCGACGACCACCGCCGTGGTGGGCCGCAGCCGGGCGGCCACGGCGGTGAGGGCCAGGGAATCGGGTCCGCCGGACAGCGCCACGCACCACGGATCGTCGGTGGCGAGGTGGGTCTTGGCGAACGCCTCGACAGCCGCGCGCAGCTGTTCTACAGCACCCTGTCGATCCATCGCTGGGGTTCTTCGATCTCGATGGGCAGCGGGAGCGTCTCGGGGCCGGTCCAGATGGCGTTGAACCGGGCCATGCCCACCTGGCCCACCACGTGGTCGACGAACGCCTTGCCGCGGGTGTACTGGCTGAGCTTGGCGTCGAGTCCCAGCAGCGCGCGCAACAACCGCTGCAGTGGCGGTTGCTTGCGGTGGCGGCGCTCGTCGAACCGGCGGCGGATGGTGGCCACCGACGGCACCGCCATCGGCCCGACGGCGTCCATGACGTGGTCGGCGTGGCCCTCCAGCAGGGTGCCCAGCACCAGCAGCCGGTCCAGCGCCTGCCGTTGCGGTTCGGACTGCACCGCGCGCACCAGGCCGAGGATCCCCGCCGAGTTGGCGTCGGATTCGGGGGCCCCGCTGCCGCGGTTGCGGGCGTATTCGGCCAGCCGGCCGATCACCTGCCCCATGTCCTCCCCGGCGTCGCGGGTCAACAGGCCCAGCGCTTGCGACATGTAATCGGGCAGCCACGGGTTGGCGGTGAACTGCACGCGATGGGTCACCTCGTGCAGGCACACCCACAGCCGGAAGTCGGACGGCTCGATGCGAAGCTGCCGCTCGACGGCGAGGACGTTGGGATACACCAGCAGCAGACAGCCGGTCCGGGCGCCGTCAGCGGCGGCGAACGGGTCGTATTGGCCGAGGATTCCCGAGGAGACGTAAGCCAGGACGGCGCCCGTCTGCGCGCCGGTGACGCGGCCGGTGAAAAAGCCCCGCGGCTTCTCGGCGCCGTTCATCATCACCCGCATCGACTCGGTGGCCGCGGCGATCCAATCGGGGCGGTCGACGATGCGGGCGGCCGGCACATGGCCCCTGTCAAAGCCGTCGGTGATCAGGCCGGTGACGTCACGCACCAACGGTTCGGCCTTGACCGACGAGGTGGCGAGTTCGTCGATCACCTGGCGGCGGGTGTAGTCGCTGGACGGCGGGCCGGGCCTGGCCAGCCGCCGACCCACCGTGGCCGCGAATCGCCAGTCGACCGCGGTGCCCAGCGTCAGCTCCGACGCCGGCGTCATGAGCACCCACAGGACCACAGCCGGGTCGCCAGCGCGTCCATCACGTTGCGGCCGTTCGGGCCGGCGTTGTTGGAGATGAACGCGAAGGTGAGCACCCGGCCGCTGCGGTCGGTGAGCACCCCGGCCAGCGCGTTGATGCCGGTCAGGGAGCCGGTTTTGGCCCGCAGCCAGCCCGCCGGCCCCTGGGCCGTGGAGGCGTCGGTGAAGCGATCGGCCAGCGTCCCGCTACCGGCGGCGATGGGGAGCAGGTCCAGCAGCGCCCGCAGCGACGGCTGGTCGGGCCCGGCCGCCGCCTGCAGCACGCCGTCGAGCGTCTTGGCCGTCAACCGGTCGTCGACCGAGAGTCCACTGGAATCCAGCAGCACCACGCCCGTGGTGTCGACGTGGGCGGTGGTCAGCCGGTTGGTCACCGCGTCGGCTGCGCCGGCGAAGCTGCGCGGCCGGTTGATCGCAGCCGCCACCTCGCGGGCGATGCTCTCGGCCAGCACGTTGTCGGAGTGGTCCATCATCTCGGACAGCCGCTGGACCAGCGGCGCCGACTGCACCACCGCCAGCTGCCGGGCTCCCGACGGCGCGGTGGCGATCGTCACCGCGTTGGGGTCCAGGCCCAGCGCCTTGGCCAGCTCCCGGCCGGCGTCCAGGGCCGGGGTGCGGGACCGCCGCGAGTTGACCGTGCTCGGCTGGATGCGTCCGGCGTCGATCATCACCGACTCGATCGGCGCGATGTCGCCGTTGTCGACGTCGGCGAGGTCCCAACCCTGCGCCATCGTCGGCCCGCTGAACGCCGAGGTGTCCACCTGGTACCGGGGATCGGCGCGGATCAGCGACCTCGTCGAGCAGATCCGGCGCAGCGGCGTGACGCCGACCGCGGTGCAGGTGGACACCTCGGCGTTCAGCGGGCCGACGATGGCGCAGGGTTGGGACCTCGCCGACGTCGACAACGGCGACAT
>NZ_LZLL01000165.1:0-10971 GCF_001669335.1 Mycobacterium sp. 1245852.3
ACGCCGAACTCGTCAGGGAATGGCACTCCGCCCGCCAAGCCGCCAACCTCGCGGGCGGCGGACGGGTGGTCGGCCAGCTTGGCGAACTTGTCGACGCCCCGCGCACCCGCCATCGCCACCCCGATGCCGACCGGCACGTCGGGCACGTCCCACAGCCGGGCCGAGTCGACCTGGAAATAGTCGCCGGTGAAGTCCACCAGTTGCCCGCCGAACAGCTCCCGGATGATCTTGATCGCCTCGCGCAGCATGTCCTGCCGGCGCGTGACGGTCGGCCAGCCCTTGCCGACGACGTGTTCGTTGAGGTTTTCACCGCTGCCCAGGCCCAGGGTGAACCGGCCGTCGGACAGGATCTGCACGGTGGCCGCCTGCTGGGCGACGACGGCGGGGTGATAGCGCATCGTCGGGCACGTCACATAGGTGTAGAGGTCGACCCGCTCGGTGGCCTGTGCCACCGCACCCAGCACCGCCCAGGCGTTCGGCGCGTGTCCTTGCGTGGTGAGCCACGGCGAGAAGTGATCGCTGCACACGTGGAAGTCGAAGCCGCGCTCTTCGGCCGAAACCGCATATCGGACAAGGTCTTTGGGTCCACTCTGCTCGGTCATCAAAGTGTAGCCAAAATTCGTCATGCGTGACGGAGTACCCGACTACACAGAGCGCAAACGACGCCCTCGGTTACGACCCGCTGTGCGGCCGCGTCCTCAGCCCGCGGTGGTGATCGAGTCCCCGGTCACCCCGGCGGCCCGGCGCGCGGCGAGCCGGCGCTTCTGCGGCTCGATCGTGTAGCGAGGGTCGCCGGCCGATTCCTTGCCGGCCTCGAAGAAACCGAACCTCAGTGCGGCGGATGCCGTCAGCAACGCGAGGCCGGACAGGACCGCGACGCCGCGGCGCCGCCCGCCCAGCAGCGCGCCCAAACCGCCTGCGGCGGCGAGCCATTCGCTGGCCGTCAGGAGCCGTCCGGGCGTGCCGTGATGCAGCGGTTCCCTGGTCACCGGGTCCATCCGGCGCTCCATCACCCGAGTGCAGATCAGGTCGCCGACCGCGCCGATGACGGCGAGCTTGCGGGCGGGCCCGGCCTCGGCGACCCCGGTGGTGATCATCGCCAATCCCGAGGCGGCCAGGCTCGCTGAACTGACGAACACGAACGGCAGGTCCCGATACGCGGCGTTCCACGTCGGGGTCGCGGTGTCGGTGAGCAGCACCGCGGTGTAGACGGCGAGCGGCGCCGCGAACACCGCGGCTTCCAGTCCGGCCGGCCCCTCCACGGCGCGCAGCACGGGCCGCAACGGGCCCAACGGGATTCGCTCGCCGGTCATCCGGTCGACCTCGGCGGTAGAGGCAACGCCGATGCCGGCCGAGAACAGGCTGAGAATCCAGGAGCCGATGCTCATCGGCGAGGTCAGCTTGACCGTCCGCAGCATGTTGACGAAGCGCTCGGGCCGGCCCAGATCCTTAACCAGGGCGACCGCGCCCAGGGCGACCGCGATCAGCGCGGAGAGCCTGGTGTTGCGGCGCAACGCGTTTCGCCCGGTGAGCTGGGCACCGGCCGCCAGCAATCCGGAGCCGCCGGCGACGCCGCCCAGGAACAGGTAGGCCGCGACTTCGTGTCCCCACGGCGCGGGCTTGACCACCGGCCGCCCGTAATACGACGTGAACTCGGCGTCGGGGACCATCGGCATCTCGCGGGAGCCGTCCGCGCCGCCGCGCCGGCCCGCGCGCCTGCCTTTGCGCCGCTTGCCGCCCTGGGGCTCCGGCGGACGGAAGCTGTCGAATTCCGACGTGCTCATCGGCTCCTCCAAAACGCCAGCGCGGCCGCGCCGACCATGCCGGCCGCGGCCAGGCCGGCGCGCTTGAACATGGCCGGCAGATCGGCCGTGCAGACCCGCGGGTCGGGCGGCAGCCCGTACACCTCCGGCTCGTCGAGCAGCAGGAACACCGACCCGGTGCCGCCGACGCCGTCATTCTCGTTGGCGCCGTAAAGCCTTGCCTCCGTGCGCCCCTCGGCGTGCAGCTGGGCGACCCGCTCGCGCGCCTGGGCCACCAGCTCGTCGTGATCGCCGAACTTGATCGATGTCGTCGGGCAGGTCTGGGCGCACGCCGGGATCTGGTCCTCGACCAGGCGGTCGTAGCAGAGCGTGCACTTCTGGGCGACCCCGGTGACGAACTCCTCCTTCGGCCGGCCCGGGCGTTCCACCGGCGTCGCGTAGGTGCCGTCGCTGCGCCGTTCGACCACGCCGAACGGGCAGCCCGCCACGCAGGTGCCGCAGCCGTTGCAGACGTCGTGCTGCACCACCACCGTGCCGAACTCGGTGCGGAACAGCGCGCCCGTCGGGCAGACGTCCAGGCAGCCGGCGTGCGTGCAATGCTTGCACACGTCCGACGACATCAACCAGCGAAACTCCGGGGTGTGCAGCGGCTGCGAAACCGGTTCGGCAGCAGCGGTTTTCGCGGCGCCGGGCAAGGCGGGCATGCCGAGATCGATCAGGGCACGGCCGGATTCGCGGGCCTCTTCGATGCGCTCCCGGCCCTGCTCGATGAAGGCCACGTGCCGCCAGGTGCTGGCGCCCAGCGCGCCGGTATTGTCGTACGAGGACCCCAGCAGCTCGAGGTCGCCGTCGCGCGGGTTGCGGTTCCACTCCTTGCAGGCGACCTCGCAGGCCTTGCAGCCGATGCAGATCGAGGTGTCGGTGAAAAAACCCTTGCGCGGCTTGGCGTCCGGCCATCCGGCCGCCGCGGCCGGGTCAGTCGGCCCGGTCAGCTGACCCATCGGCTCCTCCTTCCCAGGCGGCGTCACTCACCCGTGTGTTGCCGGTTTCGGTGGTGACGCCCGAGCGTGACTGGTAGTCGGCGATCAGCCGCAACAAATCCTCGCCCTGCGGGCGGCGGCCCGGCCGGATGTCGCACGACCCGGCCTTGGACTCCTGGATCTGCACGTTGGGATCGAGCGTCACACCGAGCAGGTCGTTGGCCGCGTCCCCGCTGACCACCGCGTCGCTGCCGACTCCCCAGTGGTAGGGCAAGCCGATCTGGTGCACGGTGTGGCCGTTGATGATCAGCGGGCTCACCCGCTGGGTGACCAGCACCCGGGCTTCGATCGCGGCGCGGGGCGAGATTATGGTGGCCCACCCGTAGGGCTCGAGGCCGCGCTCGGCGGCCAGTTCCGGGGACACCTCGCAGAACATCTCCGGTTGCAGCTCGGAGAGGTAGGGCAGCCACCGGCTCATGCCGCCCGCGGTGTGATGCTCGGTGAGCCGGTAGGTGGTGAACACGTACGGGTAGACGTCGGCGCCCGGGTCACCGGCGCTGGGTGCGCTCAGATTGTCCTTGCGCGGGAACGTGATTCGCGCGGGATTGCGCTGCTGCGGATACAGCGCGTTGGTCACCGGTGACTCCTGCGGCTCGTAGTGCGTGGGCAACGGCCCGTCGACCACACCCTTCGGCGCGAACAGCCAGCCCTTGCCGTCGGCCTGCATGATGAACGGGTCGTCCCCGGCCAGCGCATCGGGTCCGCCGAGATCGGGGTCGGGCCGGCTGCCGGGAGCCCGGTCGGCCACGAAGTCCGGGACGTCGTAGCCGACCCAGCGGCCCTGCTCCTCGTCCCACCAGACGTAGCGCTTGCGCTCGCTCCACGGCTTGCCGTCCGGGTCGGCCGACGCGCGGTTGTAGAGCACCCGCCGGTCCGCGGGCCACGCCCAGCCCCATTCCGATTGGCTCGGCGACTCACCGCCGTGCGGCACCCGGCGCGCCGCCTGGTTGGTGGCGTTCGCGTAGACCCCGGTGTAGATCCAGCAGCCGGCGGCGGTCGACCCGTCGGCGCGCAGCTCGGTGTAGGACGTCAAAGGCCCGGAGCCGTCGACGCGATAGCCGTTGACCTCGGCCAGCACCGCTTCCCCGTCGGGCTCGCCGTGCTCGTCGGCGGGGTAGTCCCAGGTCAGGTCCAGCAGCGGCCGGTCGCGCTCGTCGGTCGACCCGGCCAGCCGTTGCCGGATCCGTTTGCCGAGCTCGTAGAAGAACTGCAGTTCGCTCTGGCACTGGCCCGGCGGCTCGACGGCCTTGTGCCGCCACTGCACCAGCCGCTGCGTCTGGGTGAAGGATCCGGCCTTTTCCACATGCGTCGCGGCGGGCAGGAAGAACACCTCGGTGTCGATCTCGGAGGTCGTGAGTTCGCCCGAGGCGATCTCGGGTCCGTCCTTCCACCAGGTGGCCGATTCGATGAGGTTGAGATCGCGGACCACCAGCCACTTGAGATGTGACATGCCCATCCGCTGCATGCGGCCGTGGGCCGAACCGACCGCGGGGTTCTGGCCGAGCAGGAAGTAGCCCTCGACCTCGTCGTCAAGCATCCCCATCACGGTCTGATAGGTGCCGTGCGGGCCGGACAACCGCGGCAGATAGTCATAGGCCCAGTCGTTGTCGGCGGTCGCCGCGTCCCCCCACCACGCCTTGAGCAGACTGACGGTGTAGGCATCGGCGTTGGCCCAGAAGCCTTTCTGCTTCTTGGATCCGACCGCGTCGAGGTAGTCGGGCAGGGTGTCGTGCATGCCCGCCTTGGGCATCGGCAGGTACCCGGGCAGCAGGTTGAACAGCGTCGGGATGTCGGTGGAGCCCTGGATGGTGGCGTGGCCGCGCAGCGCCATGATGCCGCTGCCCGGACGGCCGACGTTGCCCATCAGCAGCTGCAAAATCGTTGCGGTGCGGATGAATTGGGCACCGAGCGTGTGCTGGGTCCAGCCGACGGCGTAGGCGAAGCAGGTGGTGCGCTCGCGCCCGGAGTTCTCCACGATGGATTGGGCCAGGTAGTCGAAATCCTCGCGGCTGATACCGCAGACGTCTCTGACCATTTCCGGGGTGTAGCGGGCGTAGTGCCGCTTGAGGATCTGGAACACGGTCCGGGGGTGCTGCAGGGTTTCGTCGCGCTTCACGTTGGCGTGCGCCAGCGGCGGGCCGCCGCTGCCGTGCTCCTGTCCGGCTCCGCTTTCCGAGGCGGTGGTGCCGTGCGTGTGGCCCCCGCCCGGGGACTCGATCTGGCCGTTGCCCTGCTCGTCGTAGGCCCAGCTCGACGTGTCGTACTGGCCGGTCTCGGGATCGAAGCCGGAGAACAGGCCGCCGAGATCCTCGGTGTCCTTGAAATTCTCGTTGATGAGGGTGGCGGCGTTGGTGTAGGCGACGACGTACTCGGAGAACCACAGGTCGTTGGACAGGATGTGGTTGATCAGCGCGCCGAGCAGCACCACGTCCGAACCGGCGCGGATCGGGATGTGCCGGTCGGAGACCGCCGAGGTCCGGGTGAAGCGCGGGTCGACGTGGATCACCCGGGCACCGCGCGCCTTGGCCTCTTCCACCCACTGGAACCCGACCGGGTGGCACTCGGCCATGTTGGAGCCCTGGATGACAATGCAGTCGGCATTGGCCATGTCTTGCAGTGATTGGGTGGCGCCGCCGCGCCCGAAGGAGGCTCCCAGACCGGGAACCGTGGCGCTGTGTCAAATACGAGCTTGGTTCTCGATCTGAATGGCGCCCGCGGCGGTGAAGAGCTTCTTGATGAGGTAGTTCTCTTCGTTGTCCAGGGTGGCACCGCCGAGCGCGGCGATGCCCATGGTGCGGCGCAGCAGGTTGCCCTTCTTGTCGATGTCCTGCCAGCTGTTGCGCCGCGATTCCACGAAGCGGTCGGCGATCATGTCGATCGCGGTGTCGAGCTCCAGCGGTTGCCACTCGGTGGCCCGCGGCGGGCGGTAGAGGACCTGCAGCTGCCGGCCGGGCGAATTCACCAGCTGCTCGCTGGCAGAACCCTTGGGGCACAAGCGTCCCCGCGAGATCGGCGAATCGGGATCGCCCTCGATTTGGACCACCCGCTCGTCCTTGACGTACACCCGCTGCCCGCAGCCGACGGCGCAGTACGGGCACACGCTCTGCACGACGCGGTCGGCCGTGCTGGTGCGCGGCGCCATCGCGCGGGTCTGTTTGGAGGTCACCGCCGAGCCGCGGCCAAGCTTGTCCGTCGAGCGCAACTGGCGCAGGACGGGCCATTCCAGAAACACTTCGCGCAGAGCTTTTTTCGGGGCCATGTCCTAACCCTAGTGCGGTGGGCCCGATCAGCGCACCACGATGGTGTGCTCGCCGCGCGGTATCAGCTCGCCGATGACCGGCGCCCCGGGGATCTCTCCGGCGATCAGCAGCCCACCGGAGGTCTGCGCGTCGGCGAGCAGCAATGCGTCGTCCTCTCCCACGGCGGACAGGTCGACGTGCGGCGCCACCCAGTCGAGGTTTCGCCGGGTGCCGCCGGAGAGGTAGCCGGCCGCCAGCGCCGCCCGCGCGCCGTCCAGGTAGGGCACCGCCACCGAATCGATCACCGCCGTCACACCGCTGGCCCGCGCCAGCTTGTGCAGATGCCCGAGCAACCCGAAACCGGTGACGTCGGTGGCACATTGGACCCCGGCCGCCAGCGCCGCCGCGGCCGCGTCGGCGTTGAGCGTGGTCATCACGGCGACCGCCTCCTCGAAGCGCTCCCCGGTGGCCTTGTGCCGGTTGTTCAGCACGCCGACACCCAGCGGTTTGGTCAGCGACAGCGGAGTCCCGGGTTTGCCGGAGTCGTTGCGCAGCAAGCGGTTTGGGTCGGCGATCCCGGTGACCGCCAGCCCGTACTTTGGTTCGGGGTCATCGACGCTGTGCCCGCCGGCCAGGTGGCAGCCGGCCAGTGCGCACACTTCCAGCCCGCCGCGCAGCGTCTCGGCGGCCAACTCGAACGGCAGCACCTCGCGCGGCCAGCCCAGCAGATTCACCGCGACAACCGGGCGCCCGCCCATCGCGTAGACGTCGGACAGCGCGTTGGTGGCCGCGATGCGGCCCCAGTCGTAGGCGTCGTCGACCACCGGGGTGAAGAAGTCCGTGGTCGCGATCAACGCCGTGCCCTCTTGGATGCGCACCACCGCCGCGTCGTCGCCGTTGTCCAGGCCCACCAGCAGCTCCCCGAACGGGTCGCGCGGCGGGTTGGAACCCAGCCCGCGGACCACGTCCTCGAGCTCACCGGGCGGGATCTTGCAGGCGCAGCCGCCCCCGTGGGCGTATTGAGTCAATCGGTACGTCACGGCGTCCATGGTGCCCGCGCGCCGAAGGCTGCGACAATTGGCGCCATGGCTCAAGGAGGCGTGTCCGGTCTGGTGACCGGCGCGGTCTTCAAAACCGTCGAACGGCAGTCGCTGTCGTTGGCGGGTTCAATTCCCGTCCGCCTCCGCCATGTTCTTTCGGGTCCGCGATGACCGATCCGCGCCGACGGGTGCCCGGCACCGACACGCTGCTCGCCGATCCGCGGCTGGTTGCGGCGCAACGGGTGCTGGGCCGCGCGCTGGTGAAGTCGGTGATCGCCACGGCGCAGCGGCGGGCCCGCGCGGGCGAGATCGCACCCGAGCAGGTCGCCGAGCACGCGATCGCCGCGCTGCCCGCCACCGCCTCGAGCCTGCGGCCGGTCATCAACGCCACCGGCGTGGTGGTGCACACCAATCTGGGCCGCGCGCCGCTGTCGCGGGCCGCGCTGGACGCGGTGGTCGCCGCCGGCGGGGCCACCGACGTCGAGTTCGACCTGGCGACGGGCCGGCGCGCGCGCCGGGGCCGGGGCGCGCTGGCCGCGCTGGCGGGCGCGGTCCCGACCGCCGGCGGCGTGCACGTCGTCAACAACAACGCCGCCGCGCTGCTGTTGACCGCCATGACGCTGGCCCCCGGCAAGGAGATCGTGCTCAGCCGCGGCGAACTGGTGGAAATCGGTGACGGCTTCCGCATCCCCGAGCTGCTGGAATCCACCGGGTCGCGGCTGCGCGAGGTAGGCACCACCAACCGCACCAGCCTGCGCGACTACGCCGAGGCGCTGGGCCCGCAGACCGGTTTCGTGCTCAAGGTGCATCCGTCCAACTTCCACGTCACCGGGTTCACCTCGGCCGTGGACGTCGCGACGCTGGCGCCGGAACTGCGCAAGCTCGACGTGCCGCTGGTGGTCGACATCGGCTCGGGCCTGTTGTCGCCGCACCCGGTGCTGCCCGACGAGCCGGACGCGACGTCGATGCTGGCCGACGGCGCCGACCTGGTGACCGCGAGCGGGGACAAGCTGCTCGGCGGGCCGCAGGCCGGGTTGCTCTTCGGCCGCTCCGAGCTGATCGAGCGGATTCGCCGCCATCCCGCCGCGCGCGCCCTGCGGGTGGACAAGCTGACGCTGGCCGCGCTGGAAGCGACGCTGCTCGGGCCGCCCCCGCCGGTGGCCCAGGCGCTGGCCGCCGACGTCGACCGGCTGCGCGCAAGGGCCGAGGCGCTGGCCGCCGGGCTGGCAGGGGCGGCGGCGGTGGACTGCGTCGCGGCCGTCGGCGGTGGCGGGGCGCCCGGGGTCGAATTGCCCAGCGCCGCGGTCAGTTTGCCCGAGTCCTACGCCGCCGCGCTCCGGCTCGGCACCCCGCCCGTGGTGGGCCGCCTGGAGGGCGGCCGGTGTCTGCTCGACCTGCGCACGGTGGCACCCGAGGACGACGAGCTGCTGGCCGCGGCGGTACGGGCGTGTTCGTCTTAGCCACCGCCGGACACGTCGATCACGGCAAATCGACTCTGCTGCAACGGATTACCGGGATGTGGCCGGATCGCCTGGCCGAGGAGCAGCGCCGTGGCCTGACCATCGATCTGGGCTTCGCGTGGACCGAGCTGGACGGGCGCCAGCTCGCGTTCGTCGACGTGCCGGGCCACGAGCGGTTCGTGGCCAACATGCTGGCCGGCCTGGGGCCAGTCCCCTTGAACGGCGGAGTGGTGTTCGTCGTCGCGGCCACCGAGGGGTGGATGCCGCAGTCGGAGGAACATCTGGCGGCGCTGGACGCGCTCGGCGTCCGCCACGGGCTGCTGGTGATCAGCAAGGCCGACCTCGCCGATCCGGGCCCGGCCGTCACCCAGGCGTCCGAACGGCTTGCCGCCACCTCGCTCGCCGGTGCTCCCGTGGCTATCGGCACCGACCTGGGCCGGGTGCGCGCCGAACTGGTGGCGCTGACCGACCGGCTGCCCGCCCCGGACCCCGCGGCCGACGTGCGGCTGTGGGTGGACCGCAGCTTCACGGTCCGGGGTGCCGGGACGGTCGTCACCGGCACGCTGGCCGCCGGCACGGTGCGGGTGGGCGACGAACTCGAGCACGCCGGGCGCCGCGTCACCGTCCGCGGGCTGCAATCGTTGGGCCGCAACCATTCCGAGGTCGGCGCGGTGGCCCGGGTCGCGCTGAATCTGCGCGGCGTCGACCGGCACGACATCGGTCGCGGGGACACCGTGCGCACGCCGGGCGCCTGGCTGGACACCGCGGAGATCGACGTGGCCCTGCGATCGGCGGACTCGCTGGGCCGCCAGCTCATGCTCCATGTCGGGTCGGCGGCCGTGCCGGTGCAGGTTCGCCGGCTGGGGCCGGCCGCGGCGCGCCTGCGGCTGGCCAGGCCGCTGCCGTTGCGGGTGGGCGACATCGGGTTGCTCCGCGACCCCGGACAGCACCGGATCGCGGCGGGCATCGGGGTGCTCGACGTCCGCCCTCCCGCGCTGCGGCGGCGCGGCGCGGCGCGGGTTCGCGCCGCAGAACTGGCCACCGGCCAGGTCCGCGCCCCTGACGTCGCGCGCGCGGCCGACCTGCGCGCCATGGGTCTGCCGCCGCGCGGGCAGCGGGTGGGCGACTGGGTGGTGGACCCGCAGTGGTGGGCGGCGCGGCGCGAGGACGCCACCGCGGCGGTGCGGCGCTGGGTGGGCGAGCACGACATCGCGGCGGGCATGCCGCTCGAGACGTTGCGGCAGCAGGTCGGGTTGCCCGCCGCCGAATTGCTGCCGAAGTTGCTGGACGGCACGGGTCTCGAGGTGGCCGACGGGTTGGTCCGCCCGCCCGCGTCGGGCCTGCCGGCCCGCGTCGACAAGGCCGTGCGCACGGTCGAGGACTGGCTGGCCGCCGAGCCGTTCCGGGCGCCCGAGGCCGACGAGCTGGCCGAGCTGAACCTGGGTCCTCGCGAGCTGGCCGCGGCGGTGCGGGCCGGGCGGCTGACGCGGATCGCCGACGGGGTGGTGCTGGGGCCCGACGCGCTGGACCGGGCCGCCACCGTGCTGGCGGGCCTGCCCCAACCGTTCACCGTCAGCGAGGCGCGCCGGGCGCTGGGCACCACCCGGCGGGTGGCGGTGCCGCTGCTGGAACACCTCGACGCCCGGCGCGCGACGCGCCGCGGCGATGACGGAACCCGGGTGGTGCTCTGACCCGGTTGGCTACAGCCGCTCTTTGACAGCGGCCGAGAGGCGGGCGCCGTCGGCCTTGCCGGCGGCGATCGCGGTGGCGGCCTTCATCACCATGCCCATCTGCTTCATCCCGGGGCGTTCGCCGATCTCCTCGGCGACCTGCGCGATCGCGGTGTCCGCGACGTCGGCCACCTCGGCCTCGGTGAGCGGGGTGGGCAGGTACTCGTCGATGATCCGGCCCTCGGCGTGCTCGTTGGCGGCGAGCTCCCCGCGGCCGTTCTGGGTGTAGATCTCCGCGGATTCGCTCCGCTTGCGGGATTCCTTGGCCAGGACCTTGATGACCTCTTCGTCGGTGAGGTCTCTGGCCTCCTTACCGGAGACCTCCTCGGTCTGGATCGCGGCTAACAGCATGCGCAGGGTGGCCGTTCGCAACTTGTCCTGGGCCTTCATCGCCGCGGTCAAGTCCGACCGGATCCGGGATTTGAGTTCCGCCATGTCTGCGACGCTACGCGCCGGGTGGGGGGTCGACGTTGTGAAATGCCCCGGCCGCCGACAGGATGGAGCCCATGACGAACGACGCGCCCGGCTGTAAAGGCCGCGGGGTTCGGTGAGCGCGCCGCCGCCTGGTAATCCGGTTGGTCCGCCACCGGCATACGGCCCACCACCTCAATACGGTCCGCCGCCATACGGCCCGCCGCCGGGATACGGCCCGCCGACATACGGCCCGCCCGCGTATGGCCCGCCGCCCGGCTACCCGAT
>NZ_LZLL01000166.1:0-889 GCF_001669335.1 Mycobacterium sp. 1245852.3
GTTGTCGTGTGGTCGACGGGGGGAGTCGGGTCGAACGCGATCGATGCCATCCGGCGCCGCCCCGACCTGAAACTGGTCGGCGTGTGGGTGCACTCGGAGGACAAGGTCGGCAAGGATGCCGGTGAACTGGCCGGCGGTGAGCCGATCGGGCTGAGGGCCACCAACGACGCCGACGCGCTGATCGCGGCCAAACCCGACTGCGTCATCTATGCGGCCAGCGGGCCGGAGCGCGACGCGTTGGCCATCCCCGATTACGTCAAGCTGCTCGAAGCCGGGATCAACGTCGTGACCACGAGTACCACGCGGTTGGTCAACCCGCATGCCTACGAGCCCGCCGAATGGCGCGACCAGCTGGTCGCCGCGGCCAAGCAGGGCCAGGTGTCGCTGTACGCGTCGGGAATCGAGCCGGGTTTCGCCGCTGACTATCTGCCGCTGGTGCTGTCCACGCAGTCGTCGACGATCGACAAGATCCACTCCTTCGAGATCGGCCTGTACGACGACTACGGGGTGCCCGACATCATGAGCGACGCGCTGGGTTTCGGCCGCCCGCTCGACTACCAGCCCTGGATCGGCTACCCCGGCGCCATCGCGGGCGAATGGCAGGGGCAGATCCGCCTGATCGCCGACGCGTTGGGGGTCGAGGTGCAGGAAGTCCGCGAGGGTTTCGATCGCGCGGTCACCGACCGGACGCTGGAGGTGGCGATGGGCACGGTCGAGGCCGGGACCTGCGGCGCGCTGCGGATGCAGGCGATCGGCGTGGTCGACGGCCGGGAGGCCATCGTCATCGAGCACGTGACCCGGCTGGCGCACGACGTCGCCCCCGAGTGGCCCAAAGGGATTGGCGATCTGTCCTATCGCGTGATGATTTCCGGCGATCCGGACATCGACT
>NZ_LZLL01000167.1:0-3035 GCF_001669335.1 Mycobacterium sp. 1245852.3
GCTGCGCGGCTCCCTGTCGGCCGGCCAGTACAAGGACGTGATCCTGGGGCTGGTGTTCCTGAAGCATGCCTCCGCCTCACACTGGAAAGTGTTGGCGGACAACGTAACCTCCGAAGGCATCGGCCGGCTGGCCGATGAGGCGATGGACGCCGTGATGACGGCGACACCGGCGCTGGCCGGGATGCTGCCCCGGCTGTACGGCAACCTCGACCGGCGTCGCCTCGGTGAGCTGGTGACCGTGCTCGACGGCGCCCGGATCGGTGACCGCGACAGCCGGGCCGGCGACCTGATGGGCGAGGTCTACGAGTACTTCTTGGGCAATTTCGCGCGCGCGGAAGGGCGGCGGGGCGGCGAATTCTTCACCCCGGCCAGCGTCGTGCGGCTGCTCGTCGAGGTGCTCGAACCGACCGGCGGGCGGGTGTATGACCCGTGCTGCGGCTCGGGCGGGATGTTCGTGCAGACCGAGCACTTCGTCGCCGAACGCGACGGTGACCCCGCGAACGTCACCGTCTACGGCCAGGAAAGCGTCGAGCAGACCTGGCGGATGGCGAAACTGAACCTCGCCGTGCACGGCATCGACGGCTCAGATCTGGGCGCCCGGTGCGCCGACACGTTCGTCACCGACCTGCACGCCGGCGTGCAGATGGACTACGTGATGGCCAATCCGCCGTTCAACATCAAGGATTGGGCCCGCGACGAGGAGGACCCGCGCTGGCGCTTCGGCGTTCCGCCCGCCACCAACGCGAATTACGCCTGGATCCAACACATCCTGTCCAAGCTGGCGCCCGGCGGCACGGCCGGTGTGGTGATGGCCAACGGTTCGATGTCGTCGAACGCCATGGGGGAGGGCGACATTCGGGCCCGCATCGTCGAGGCGGATTTGGTGTCGTGTGTGGTCGCATTGCCCGCGCAACTGTTCCGCAGCACCGCGATACCGGTGTGCCTGTGGTTCTTCGCCATGGACAAGGCGCACCGATCCGGGCAGGTGCTGTTCGTCGACGCGCGGGGCATGGGCCAGCTGGTGGATCGCGCCGAGCGCGCACTGACCCGCGACGAGATCGTCCGGATCGCCGATGCCTACCACGGGTGGTCCGGCGCGGCGTCGGCCCTCGCCAAAGGCCTTGCGTATGAGGATGTTCCGGGATTCTGTCGGTCCGTGCCGGTGGACGACATCAGGGCGGCGAGCTACCCGCTGACCCCCGGGCGCTATGTGGATGCGCCGGCCGTGCCGGATGACGGCGAGCCGGCCGCCGACAAGATCGCGCGATTGACCGGCGAGCTGCTGGCCGCGCTGGACGAATCGGCGCGCGCGGACCAAGCGGTGCGCCGTCAGGTGGAGCGGCTGCGGTGAACACCGTCCTGGGCGATCACCTCGATTTTCGCAGCGGAACCAGCGCGCCCCGGCGGGCGTCCGGCGGAGGGGTCCCCATCTATGGGGCCAACGGCGCGATCGGTTACGCCGCCGAGCACAACGCCAGCGGGCCCGTGATCGTGCTGGGCCGCGTCGGGTCGTACTGCGGCAGCCTGCGCTACTGCGACTCCGATGTCTGGGTCACCGAGAACGCGCTGGTGTGCCGCGCCAAGGACCCCCGAGAGACCCGGTATTGGTACTACGCCCTGCACACCTGCCGGCTGGCCGACCACCGATCCGGGTCGGGGCAGGCCCTGCTCAACCAGAGGATCCTGAACGACGTGTCGGTGCCGACGGTCGCCGCGGGCGAACGGCGTCGGATCGCGGAGGTGCTGGGCGCCCTCGACGACAAGATCGCCGCCAACGACCGGGTGACCGGGGCGGCCGAACGCCTGATGATCGCCCTCGCCGAAGCGGCGCCGGGTCGGGTGCGGCTGTCCAGTTTGGCGAGCCGGTCGACGGTGATCTGCCACGTCAGCGAATTCGACGAGCGCCTCGCCCACTTCAGCCTTCCGGCGTTCGACGATGGCGCGAGACCCCGCCTGGTCGACGCCGCGGCGGTGCGCAGCGCCAAGCTGCTCCTGACGGAGCCGTGTGTGTTGTTCGCCAAGCTGAACCCGAGGATCCCGCGGATCTGGAACGTGCCGAGCCTGCCGTCGCACATGGCGGTGGCCAGCACCGAGTTCGTCGTGCTGCGCCCACAGGGCTGCGATTCCTCGGCGCTGTGGTCGGCGCTGCGGCAGCCGGACGTCTCACTGCGGCTGCAGCGGCGGGCCGCGGGGACCTCGGGCAGCCATCAACGGATCCCGCCCGGCGACCTGCTGGACGTGTCGGTCCCCGACGTGCGCCTGCTGAGCCCGGCGGCGTTGCGGACGATCAGCGATCTGGGTGCGCTGTGTCACGCCGGGCGCGCCGAGAGCGCGCGGTTGTCGGCCTTGCGCGATGCGCTGCTGCCGTTGCTGGTCTGCGGGAAGGTGCGGGTCTCCTCGCGCCACTCCGTGGCGCGCATCGTCGCCCGGCTAAGGTGAGCGCCGTGGCCGAGATCGCGCCGCTGCGCGTGCAACTGATCGCCAAGACCGACTTCTTGGCGCCCCCGGACGTGCCATGGGACACCGACGCCGACGGCGGTCCCGCGCTGGTCGAGTTCGCCGGCCGGGCCTGCTACCAGAGCTGGTCGAAGCCCAACCCCAAGACCGCGACCAACGCCGGCTACATCAAACACATCATCGACGTCGGGCACTTTTCGGTGCTCGAGCACGCGAGCGTGTCGTTCTACATCACCGGCATCTCCCGATCGTGCACCCACGAGCTGATCCGGCATCGGCACTTCTCGTATTCGCAGCTGTCGCAGCGCTACGTCCCCGAGAAGGACTCGCACGTGGTCGTGCCCCCGGGCCTGCAGGACGACCCGGAACTGCAGCAGATCCTGGCCGCGGCCGCCGACGCCAGCCGTGCCACCTACACCGAGCTGCTGACCAAACTGGAAGCCAAGTTCGCCGATCAACCCAGCGCCGTCTTGCGTCGCAAGCAGGCCCGCCAGGCCGCCCGCGCCGTGCTGCCCAACGCAACCGAGACCCGCATCGTGGTGACCGGCAACTACCGGGCGTGGCGCCACTTCATCGCG
>NZ_LZLL01000168.1:0-12197 GCF_001669335.1 Mycobacterium sp. 1245852.3
CTGAACTTCATCGACTCGGCACCGTTCGTCTTCAGCAACAGCGTCGACATGCCCATCCCGCCCCCACCGGACGACGACGCGGTGCTGGTGTCGATCTGCATGCCCTCGTTGAAGGTCACGACGCTCTCCTAACGTTGCCGGGTCGCAAGGGAGTCGGTGTAGCTGCGCAGATTTCGCAGATAGCGGCGCAGGGCCAGGTTCAGCAGCGGCCCCACCACGACCATCGCCGGCTTCGCCGGGCCGGCCGGCTTCTGGGCCATGGTCCACGTCAGCCGGCAGCCGCCCGGGATGACCTGCACCCGGTAATCCTCGGCGAAGGCCGCCACGGACCGGGTGGAGCATTCGTTGAATCGAAACGCCATGTGCGTGAACGGTTCCCAGGCGAGGAATTCCTCGTTGCCGACGATGCCGCCGCGCATCTCGACGACGCGGGTGGTCCCCACCCCGCGCGGCTCCGGGCTGGTCCAGGTCACCTTCGTGATCACCTTCGCCCACCGCGGCCAGGACCCGGCGTCGGAGAGCACCTCGAAAAGCTGCTCGGGGGTGATGGCCAGGTCGACGCTGTTGCTGAAGACGAACGGTGCCGAGTCGATGAAGTTCAGATCCACGCGCTCGCAGGGGAACATGAAATCAATCTAGCCGGGGCCGTCGCTGGCCGCGGCCAGTAAGGGCACTATCACGTCGCTGATCGGCGTGGCCAGGCCGTGGGCCCGGCCCTTGCGGATGATCACGCCGTTGCGGATGTCCCATTCCATCCGCCGCTGATGTTCGGCGTCGGTCAGGATCGAGGTGCTCATGTCCTCGGCGACGTTGCGGAACATGTCCACCAACTCGTCGACCACGCCGTCGGCCAGCCGGGCGCCCTCGGCCCGCGCGACGGCCAGGCATTCGGCGACGTAGCGGCGCGCCAGGGCGGCGACGTCGTCGCGGCGGAACATCCCAGACCGCCTGCGCGCCAGTGCCATGAAGCCGGCCAGGGCGTTGGTGAGCAGCTTGTGCCAGGCCGCGGTGATGATGTCGGGGTCGCAGTCCACCCGGCACCCGGCGTCGCGCAGCAGCTCGGCGACGGCCTCCGCCGACGGCCCGCTGGGCAGCACCAGGGCCGGTTCGGTGCGCAACCGCACCCAGCCTTCGGGCTGCATCTGGGCCGAGTACCACACGATCCCGGGGATGACGGGGGATTGCGGGCACAGCGGCTGCACCTGTTCGACCTGCTCCACACCGTTTTGCAGCACCACGACGATGGTGTGGACGTCGCACAGCCGGGCCAGCCAGCCGCCCGCCGCCTCGGTCTGGGTGGCCTTGACGGCCAGCAACACCACGTCCACCGGCCCGGTCACCTCGGCCGGATCGGTGTGCACGGGACCCGGCACGACGATCGGGTCGGCGCCGTCGGGTCGCACTTCGATCACGTCGCGCGGGGTGCGCCCGCACACGATGACGGAGTGGCCGGCCCGATGTAGCAGGGCGGCGGCCGTCGTGCCGACGGCGCCGGGACCGACCAGGGCGATGTTGGTAGCAGCGTCTGTGGCGATGCCACCGAAATTACCTCCTTTAGACTGGGCACTCGTTCTGGCCAGGTGAAGAGGAGTCTTTTGTGCTGCGCAGTCATGCCGCGGGTTCGCTGAGGAATAGCGACGCCGGGCAGCAGGTGACGCTGGCGGGCTGGGTGGCCCGCCGCCGCGACCACGGAGGCGTCATCTTCATCGATCTGCGCGACGCCTCGGGGATCGCCCAGGTGGTGTTCCGCGCCGAGGACGTGCTGGCCCAGGCGCACCGGTTGCGCGCCGAGTTCTGCGTCGCGGTCTCCGGTGTGGTCGAGATCCGCCCGGAGGGCAACGCCAACCCCGAGATCGCCACCGGCGACATCGAGGTCAACGCCACGTCGCTGACGGTGCTGGGGGAGAGCGCGCCGCTGCCGTTCCAGCTCGACGAGCCCGCCGGCGAGGAGCTGCGGCTCAAGTATCGCTATCTGGACCTGCGCCGCGACGGGCCGGCCGAGGCAATCCGGTTGCGCTCCAAAGTGAATGCCGCGGCGCGGTCGGTGCTCGCCCAGCATGACTTCGTCGAGATCGAAACCCCGACGATCACCCGCTCGACCCCCGAAGGCGCGCGCGACTTCCTGGTGCCGGCCCGCCTGCACCCCGGCTCGTTCTACGCCCTGCCGCAGAGCCCGCAGCTGTTCAAGCAGTTGCTGATGGTGGCCGGCATGGAGCGCTACTACCAGATCGCCCGCTGCTACCGCGACGAGGATTTCCGCGCCGACCGCCAGCCGGAGTTCACCCAGCTCGACATGGAGATGAGCTTCGTCGACGCCGAGGACATCATCGCCATCTCCGAGGAGATCCTGTCCGCGCTGTGGGCGTTGATCGGGTATGAGATTCCCCGACCCATCCCACGGATCAGCTACGCCGACGCGATGCGGCGATTCGGCTCCGACAAGCCCGACCTGCGCTTCGGCCTCGAGCTGGTCGACTGCACAGAGTTCTTTAAAGACACCACATTTCGCGTCTTCCAGGCGCCGTACGTCGGTGCGGTGGTGATGCCCGGTGGGGCATCACAGCCGCGGCGCACGCTGGACGGCTGGCAGGAGTGGGCCAAACAGCGCGGTCACCGCGGACTGGCCTACGTGCTGATCGCCGACGACGGCACGCTGGGGGGTCCCGTCGCCAAGAACCTGTCCGACGCCGAACGTGACGGCCTGGCCGCCCACGTCGGGGCCCAGCCGGGCGACTGCGTCTTCTTCTCGGCGGGTCCGCCGAAGCCGTCGCGGGCGCTGCTGGGGGCCGCCCGCGGCGAGATCGCCCACCGGCTGGGAATGATCGACGCGGGCGCCTGGGCGTTCGTCTGGGTGGTGGACCCGCCGCTGTTCGAGCCGGCCGACGACGCGACCGCCGCGGGTGACGTGGCCGTCGGCTCGGGGGCGTGGACCGCCGTGCATCACGCGTTCACCTCGCCGAAGCCCGGCCACGAGGGCGACATCGAGACCGATACCGGCAACGTGCTCGCCGACGCGTACGACATCGTCTGCAACGGCAACGAGATCGGCGGCGGGTCGATTCGTATCCACCGCCGCGACATCCAGGAACGGGTGTTCGCGGTGATGGGCCTGGACCACGCCGAGGCCCAGGAGAAGTTCGGATTCCTGTTGGAGGCGTTCACCTTTGGTGCGCCCCCGCACGGCGGCATCGCGTTCGGCTGGGACCGGATCAACGCGCTGCTGTCCGGCGTCGACTCGATCCGCGAGGTCATCGCCTTCCCGAAGACCGGCGGCGGCGTGGACCCGCTCACCGAGGCGCCCGCGCCGATCACCGCGCAGCAGCGCAAGGAGTCCGGGATAGACGCCAAGCCCGGGCGCGGTTAGCGGCGCCTATACCACTCGGTAGGTGTAAGACCACTCCACGTCTTGGCCGTCAACCGGGCTGCTGTCACCGAGTTCCAGATCGGACACCCGGTGGCCCCGCCTCACCTTGTGTTGCGCCTTCTGCATCGCCAGCGCGCGCACGTGGTTCGCGTCCATGCGTTGCGGCACGGTGATTTTGTCGCTGCGCACCTCGGGTTGATCGGCCATGCTGCATATCCTGCCCGAGATGCGCCCGGCCCGGCAGCGTTACCCCGAAGGCGAGCGGGTTTGCGGCTCGCCCGGTGCGGTATCCCCGCGCGGTGACCCGCATTCTTTCCGTGCAGCGGGCGAACGCCGACCCGGTGGCCGCCGCGGCCCAGCAGGTTGCCATGGCCGGAGCCGCGCTGCTGCCCGCCGTCGAGGTGAAGCGAAGCCTGGGTGCGGGGCGTGAGGACTGGAAGCGGTTCGCCCGGCACTGGGAACGGCTGGCGCCCGACGCGTACGCGGCGGAGTTGGGGGTGCGGCGGCTGCGTCGCTACGGCCAGTACTCGTTTCGTGACGGGGCGCTGCGCCCCATTCCCGAGCACACGTTCGTGCAGCCGGAGGACTCCAACCCCCTCTACGTCGGCAGGCAGCGCGAGTTTGAGCCGCTGACGGCCGCGTTCGCCGGGGATCCCTTGCTGTACAAGGTGATCGGGCTACTGTCCCGGGTCGCGTCGGGCCTGGACGACGTCGTGAACTGGAACGTCAAGGTGCATCCGTTTCGCACCCTGTCCTCGATGGAGCAGGGCGGGCGCCCGACGCCCGAGGGCATGCACCGCGACGGCGTCACCCTGGTCAGCTCCCTGCTGGTGGGGCGGCGCAACGCCAGCGGCGGCGAGAGCACGGTGTGCGACGCCGACGGCCGAGAGCTGCTGGTGACGACGCTGGCCGATCCCGGCGCGTTGCTGCTGGGCGACGACCGTCGCACCCTGCACGGAGTGTCCCCGATCCGGCCGATCGACGGCTCGATGCCGGCCCAGCGCGATGTCCTGGTGATCACCTTTGCCTCGGCCTGGCCGTGAGGTCGCCGTTTCATCGGCGGCTTTGAGCCGCCGTCAAAACCCATTACCGTGTCCGGGTGTTTGTCGAGCGGAATAGACGCCGAGCCGGGCAAGGTTGACCGGGCATGACTCAAACCCCTGACGCCGAGAACGTCAACGCATTCAACAAGAGCATCATCGACGAATTCCGGGCCAACGACGGCAAGGTCGGCGGCCAGTTCGAGGGCGCCAGCCTGCTGTTGCTGCACACCACCGGCGCCAAGTCGGGCCAGCCCCGGGTGTCGCCGCTGGCCTATTTCGAGATCGACGGCAAGCTCATCATCATCGGCTCCTTCGCCGGCGCGCCCAAGGACCCGGCCTGGGTGCACAACCTGCGGGCCAACCCCCGGGCGCGGGTCGAGGTCGGCGCCCCGCAGGGGGTGCAGGCGTTCGACGTGACCGCGCGCGAGCTGCCCGCCGACGAGCGCGCCGCGCTCTTCGACAAGGTCACCGCCGTCGCGCCGGGCTTCGCCGAGTACCAGGCCAAGACCAGCCGGGTGATCCCGCTGTTCGAGTTAATCCGGACCTAGCCGGTGGGCACTTCGCGGCCGGCGGCGCCCTCGTTGGTTGCCGCGGTCGCGCGTGCCGGCAGTAAGCGGCTGCGGACGGTCTGGTTCAACCTGGTGCAGACCGCAGTGGCCGCGGGCCTGTCCTGGTATTTGGCCCACGACGTCCTGCAGCACCCGCAGCCGTTCTTCGCGCCGATCGCCGCCGCGGTGTCGTTGTCGACCAGCAACGTGCTCCGGGCGCAGCGCGCCATCCAGATGATGATCGGGGTGACCCTGGGCATCGGGGTGGGCTCGCTGGTGCAGGGCCTGCTCGGGCCGGGGGACGTGCCCATCGGGGTCGCCGCCGTGGTGGCGCTGGGCGCCGCGGTGTTCATCGGGGGCGGCTTCATCGGGCACGGGATGATGTTCGCCAACCAGACGGTGGTGTCGGCGATCCTGGTGCTGGCGCTGTACCGCGGCGGCGTCGGGTTTGAACGTATCTTCGACGCGCTGATCGGTGGTGCGGTGGCCATCGTCTTCGCCGTCCTGCTGTTCCCCGCAGACCCGCGCAAGGTGCTGCGCAACGCGCGCGTCGGGGTGCTCGGCGTGCTGCACGACGTAATGGCCCGGGCGGCGGACATCGCCGCCGGACGCAAGGCGCCGCCGCCGGATTGGCCGCTGGCGGCCGTCGACCGGGTGCACGAACAGCTCAGCGGGCTGCTCGAGGCGCGCACTACCGCGCGTCACGTCGTCACCATCGCGCCGCGGCGCTGGGGGCTGCGGGAGGCGATCTCGGCGGCCGACCATCAGGCCGTGCACGTGGCGCTGTTGGCCGGTTCGGTGCTCCAGCTGGTCCGCGCCGTCGCACCCGGTGAAGACGGCGGGCGCGAGCGCCTGCCGCAGTCCGTGCACACCGTGCTGGTGGTGCTGGCGGCGGCGACCGCGCTGGCCGATCCCGACCCCGCGGGCGCGTGCGCGTACACGGCCTCGGCGCGCCACCACGCCGCGCAACTGCAATCCGGGGCGCGGGAGAAGACGCAGGTGATCCTCGCGGACGTCGTCAGCGCCTGCGTCGATGACCTGCAACGGGTCATCGACCTTCGAACCGTCTGAGCGATTCAGCGCGAGTCGGCCAGGAACTCCTGGACCAACTTGCGCGGGGCCTGGGTCAGCCACGCCTCGGTGATCAGGTCCTCGAGGTCGCGCACCGAGATCTCGGCCAGGTTGACCAGCACCGCGGGATAGCCGTCGAAATGCGGGGTGGTGAAGTAGATCCGCGGTTCGTCGTCGATCAGCGCGAACTTCACGCCCTCGTCGGACACCCGGACACCGAGGATGTCGCCCTGCGGGGATGGGAGACCGTTGCGTTCCAGCGCCTCACGCTCCGACGGCCGCAGCGGCCGCTCCCAGGCCAGCAACTTCTTGCCGACCCGCCAGTCGTGCGGTGACGGCTCGGAGGTGAGTGCCAGCTCACCAACGATGCGGGCGACCTCGCCCCACGTGGCCACAACACGATTGTGCTCCCGTTTTGGCGTGAGTGCCGCCGGATCGGCAAACGGTGGCCGACCGCGCGGTCTGCGGACCCCACGCGAGCGGCCGGCATGTGATGAGATCAGCGGTGGACAGGAGGACGCGCTTGCCAGCAGAACCAGGCGGATACGGCGGCGGGGCCGCCCGTCGCCATCGGGTGACCCACCGCACCGAGTACCGCTACTCCGACGTCGTGACCAGCTCTTACGGTCGCGGATTCCTCACCCCGCGCGACTCGCTGCGGCAGCGCTGCGTCGCGCACCGGCTGATGATCGAGCCGGCCCCCGGCGACAGCTCCACCAGCGAGGACAGCTACGGCAACGTCAGCTCCTACTTCCATGTCACCGAGCCGCACCGCGCCCTGAAGGTGACCAGCGATTCAATCGTCGACGTCTACCCGCCCGGCCCGGACCTGTACGGCGCCGGGCCGGCGGCCCAACCGTGGGAATCGGCCCGTCCGGTCGGACGCAGCGGGGCGCTGGCGACCGAGTTCACCCTGGACCTGAATCCGCCCGAGATCACCGACGAGATCCGCGACTACGCGGCGTCCAGTTTCACCCCCGGCCGTCCCTTGATCGAGGTGCTGCGGGATCTGACGTCGCGCATCTTCACCGACTTCACCTACCGGTCGGGATCGACGACGATTTCCACCGGAGTCAAAGAGGTTCTGGCCGCCCGGGAAGGGGTATGTCAAGACTTTGCCAGGCTGGCGATCGCCTGCCTGCGAGCCAACGGTCTGGCGGCCAGTTACGTTTCCGGATACCTGGCCACCGACGCGCCACCCGGAAAGGATCGAATGATCGGCATCGACGCCACCCACGCCTGGGCGGCGGTGTGGACACCGCAGCAGGCAGGCCAATTCGAGTGGCTGGGGCTTGATCCCACCAACGACCAGATGGTCGACGAGCGCTACATCGTCGTGGGCCGGGGACGCGACTACGCCGACGTCCCGCCGCTGCGGGGGATCATCTATACCAACTCAGAACACAGCGTGATCGACGTCGCCGTCGACGTGGTGCCTTTCGAAGGTGATGTGCTTTATGCGTGATTTCCACTGCCCCAACTGCGGTCAGCGTCTGGCATTCGAGAATTCGGCGTGCCTGTCGTGCGGCAGCGCACTGGGCTTCTCCCTCAACCAGATGGCACTGCTGGTGATCGCCCGGGGCAACGAAGGCGAGCACGCCGGCGCCGTGGACGCCGACGAGTACCAGCTGTGCGGCAACCTGCATCTGGCCGAGTGCAATTGGCTGGTGCCGAAGAACAACTACGGCCGGCTGTGCGAGTCGTGCTCGCTGACCACGGTGCGCCCCAACGACGCCGACACCGCCGGGCTGGCCGAGTTCGCCCGGGCCGAGGCGGCCAAGCGCCGGCTGATCGTCGAGTTGCACGAGCTGAAGCTGCCGATCATCGGCCGCGACGAGGATCCGCAGCAGGGCCTGGCGTTTCATCTGCTGTCCAGCGCCAAGGAGAAGGTGATGACCGGACACGACAACGGCGTCATCACACTGGATTTGGCCGAAGGTGACGACGTGCACCGCGAGCAGCTGCGGGTCGAGATGGACGAGCCCTACCGCACCCTGCTCGGGCACTTCCGCCACGAGATCGGGCACTACTACTTCTACCGCTTGATCGCCCCGTCGAGCGACTACCTGGCGCAGTTCAACGAGCTGTTCGGCGATCCCGACGCCGACTACCAGGCGGCGCTGGACCGCCACTACAGCGACGGCCCGCCGCAGGGATGGCAGGGCGACTTCGTGTCGTCGTATGCGACCATGCATCCCGCCGAGGACTGGGCCGAGACGTTCGCCCACTACCTGCACATCCGCGACGCGCTGGACACCTCGGCGTGGTGCGGATTCGCACCGGCGACGGCGACCTTCGACCGGCCGGTCTTGGGGCCCAGCGCTTTTCAGACGATCATCGACATGTGGCTGCCGTTGTCGTGGTCGCTGAACATGGTGAACCGTTCGATGGGCCACGACGACCTCTACCCGTTCGTGCTGCCGGCCGCGGTGCTCGAGAAGATGAAGTTCATCCACACCGTGATCGACGAGATCACCTCGGAGGCCAGGGGACCCGCGGCGATCGCCGGCTAGGCCGCATCGTCGTCCGGCTAGGCCGCATGGCCGCACTCCTCCTCGCCCCGCTTTGCGGGCCGCATCGTCGTCCGGCTAGGCCGGCATCGCCCGGCGTACGCCGGGACCCCACAGCGGTTGCATTCCACCGGGCAGCGTGAGCTGGGTGGTGGTGATGACCTCGGCCAGGTTGCGCAGCTCGACATGCACCGCATCGAGCAGCTCCGCCAACTCGGCGCGGCGGCCGTCGTCGCTGACCCGTTCCAGCTCGGCGGGATGGGACCGCCGCAGCAGCGTGCCGATCTCATCCACCAGCCGTTCCGGGCGCGACGAGCCCGAGGAGCCGGGCAGGTCCTTGAGGTTGATCCGCAACCGCTCCACCTGGTACAGCAGCGACCGCGGGTTCTGCGCGTCGAACAGCATCAGTTCGGCCATGGCGGCCACGCTGACCTTGCCCACCGTGCGGCGCCGATAGATGACGGAGGACTCGCACGCCACCAGGGTGGACTCGATGATGGTTTGTTCGGCCGCGGCGCCGCGGACCACGGTCAGGGTGGCCCCCAGCAGCGCCGTCAGCCACAGCCCGCGTTCGATCCGCTTGCCGATGTCCATCATCGTCCAGCCCACGTCGCGCACCATCGACTCGTTGGCCACCCCCGACAGCGTCAGCATGCCGGCCAGCGTCTGAGTCTGCGCCCCGGTAAGCAGCGCGTCGGCCTCCGAAAGCGATTCCGGCGGTTCGCTTTTCAGCGCCAGCGCGCGCTCCACGCCGGCCAGCACCATCCAGGTGTCGTTGGACATCTGGTCGCGCACCGCCCGCGCCGCCAGCGCCAGACCCTCCACCGATTGCACCAGGGAGCCGGGCCGGTGCGGATCGACGGTGAGCGACCACAGCGTGGACGGGGCGATGGCGATCATCTCGGCGTGGTCGCCGTCGCTGTCGGCCGCGATGTCGGTGCCGGTGATGCGGCCCAGCGCCGTCATCAGCACCGGCACGCATTCGCTTTCCTCGCTCTGCTGATGGTGGCGGTAGACGTGGAACCGGTCGCGGGCGACGATGAGCAGCCGCGCCATGCTTTCCGCGCGCTCACCGTAACGGCCGATCCAGAACAGGTCGGACAACACGCGTGGTGAGCTGACGGCCCAGGTGCCCGCGGCCGTCTTCGCCGGTGCCTCCGGCGTCGGAAGGCTGATCGCCTCGGCGTGTGCCCGCTCGGTGGGCCGCACCCAGACATCCTTCGCCGCAGAGGTTTTCAAGACATACGCGGCCGGCCCGGGGGCCAGCACATAACCGATGCCGCCGATCATCGGCGCGTAACCGCCCCGCTGGGCGACGGTGAACAGCCGGATGCCGACGCCCGCCGACGACAGCACGCCGGCGTGGTCGGTGGGCGCGGACGAGAACTGCGGCAGCTCCTGGCCGATCCACTGCCAGGGCATCGCCTCGATGCGCGCGGCCAAGCGGCTCAGCTGGTGTGACGAAAGAGCCGGGCCGACAATGGTTTCCGCGCCGACGGTGGACTTCACTAACAACGACGACAGCTTGCCCAGCAGGTGTGAGCGTTCACTGGCGATGCCGCCCCAATAGACCTGCGCGGTGGGCAGCTGCAGGGTTTCGGCCAGCAGGTGCTCGGCCATGGCGGGCAGAAAGCGCAGTAGCCCAGGGTTTTCCAGGATCCCGCTGCCCAGGGTGTTGACCACGGTCACCGTCCCGCGGTGCTGCGCCTCCACCAGACCGGCCACCCCGAGCCGGGAGTCGGCGCGCAGGTCCAGCGGATCCGTGTAGTCGGCGTCGACCCGGCGGAGCACCACGTCGACGCGTTTCAAGGTGCCCAGCGAGCGCATCCACAACATGCCGTCGCGCACCACCAGGTCGGCGCTTTCCACCATCGGGAAACCCAGCAGGGTGGCCAGATAGGCCTGATCGAACGCGGTCTCGGAGTAGATGCCCGGCGACAGCACCACCACCACGGGGTCCTGGGCGTCATCGGGTGCGGCGTCGATCAGCGCCAGCCGCAGCGCCTGGGCGAACGGTGTCGTGGGCCGCGGCGCGATTCGTTCGTAGAGGTCGGGAATCGAGTGCGCGACGACGCGCCGGTCGGCCAGCGCGTACCCGGCGCCGGACGGGGCCTGGGTGCGGTCGCCGTTGACCATGAAGGCGCCGTCCGGTCGTCGGCTGACATCGCAGGCGTGCATGAAAAGCTGGTGACGGCCCGGGATTTCGATGCCGTTGGCCGCGCGCACGTAGCCGGGATGACCGAACAGCAGTTCCGGGGGCAGCACGCCCTCGGTGAGCAGGCTGCGCGGCCCGTACAGGTCGGCCAGCACCGCGTCGAGCACCCGGGACCGCTGCAGCAGGCCGGCCTCGAGCACCTCCCAGTCGGCCGCGGACAGCACGATCGGCAGGGTGTCCAGCTGCCAGGGCCTGGGCTCTAGGGCCCGGCCGCCGGGCTCGACGTCGGTGTAGGTGATGCCGTCGTTGTCGATCAGGTCGCGCACCACCGAGCGCAGACGGTCCAGCCCGGCGCGGCCACGCTCGGCGATGGCGTCGGCCAGTTCGCCCCATGCCGGGCGGACGTTGCCGTCCCCGTCGACGAATTCGTCGTAGCCGCTCGCCGGGCCGTGCCGCAGGTCGAACAGCGCTTGCTGGGCGCGCGCGGCGCGGTAGCCGGCCAGCAGCCGGTCGGCGTCATAGCGTGCGGTGCCCGCCATCGAGCCGGGTCCAGCCGGTGCGCCGGTGCCGAATGTCATGTCGGCAAAGGCCAATCAAAGGTGTGGCCGGAGGCGAGCCCCGGCGCCACTTTGATGTTCATAATCGCCGATCCCATCACACGCGCCGACCCGGCGCAGCGCACCGCAAACGCGGCGAACGCGGCCGTAATCGAAAGACCTGCGCGCGGCGCTAGGCCGGCGCGGGCCCGGGCGGCGGACCGGACTGGTATCCCGCCTGCTGCACCGGGACCACATGTCCGCCGGATAGCTTGCGGTAGGCGTAGATCCCGAACAGGGAGGCGACCGGGGCCGCCACCAGCAGGCCGACGCCGCACACCAGGAAGCCCACCAAGAACAGCGCCACCTCGACCAGCCAGACCAGCAGGGCGTTGCCGAAGTTCGCTGTGACGGTGGAGAAGCTGGAGGTGAGGGCCTTGATCGGCTGCTCGGACCGGTCGATGGCGTAGGGGATGGTGAATTGGGCAAAGATCCCCAGGATCAGCCCGGGCAGGAAGCACAACGCCGAGGCGATCGAGGTGAGGATGCCGACCAACAGCGCGGCCAGAAACACCGTGCCGAAGTTGCGCGGCTTGAAGAAGGACCCGATGGACACCGGCCGCCCGTCGGCCAGATCCAGGCAGCCGGACAGGAAAGCGGACTGGGCGAACGCCCCTACGAGGTAGGCGACCAGATAGCCGAGGATGAGCAGCGCCAGCCCACCGCCGTTAAGGTTCGCGGTGAAGGTGAAGTAGTCGTCGTCGGAGCTGTTCGTGGTGGAACCCACGCTTTGACTCAGGCCGACCAGGGCGGACGCGATGCCGAACAGCACCCCGTAGACGAGAGCCGAAACGATCAGCGCCACAGGGTTTTTGGTGAATGCGTTCCAGGCCCAGCCGAACGCGTCACCGACGCTGAACGCGGGCCGGGGCGGCGCCCCGTAGCCGGGTGGGGGCCCGTAGCCGAGCCG
>NZ_LZLL01000169.1:0-1627 GCF_001669335.1 Mycobacterium sp. 1245852.3
GTCGACGCCACCCAGGCGATCGTCGGCGACTTCAAGAACCAGATCACCGACGTCAACGACATCATCCAGAACTCCGGGCCGGTGCTGGACAGCCAGGTCAAGTCGGGTGACAACATCGAGCGGTGGGCGCGCAACCTGAACAGGCTGGGCGCGCAGTCCGCGCAGGAGGATCAACACCTGAAAAGCGTGTTGCGCCAGGCGGCCCCGACGGCCGACCAGGTCAACTCGGTCTTCAACGATGTACGGGATTCGCTGCCGCAAACTTTGGCTAACTTCGAAATCATCTATGAAATGCTGAAGCGCTACCACACCGGTCTGGAGCAAGTGTTAGTCGCTCTGCCACAAGCCGCGTCGATTACCCAGGCGATTGTCGCGCCGTTCCCCAACCATGGATCGCTGGACCTGGGGTTGTCGATCAACCTGCCGCCGCCGTGTCTGACCGGCTTCACTCCCGCCTCGGAGTGGCGGTCGCCGGCCGACACCAGCATGCAGCCGCTGCCCACGGGCACGTACTGCAAGATTCCGATGGACACCCCGGCGAACAGCGTGCGCGGCTCGCGCAACATCCCCTGCGTGGATGTCCCGGGCAAACGGGCCGCGACTCCCCGGGAGTGTCGCGACCCCAAGCCGTATGTGCCGGCCGGTACGAACCCCTGGTATGGCGATCCGAACCAGATTCTGACCTGCCCCGCGCCCGCGGCGCGCTGTGATCAGCCGGTGAAGCCGGGCATGGTGATCCCGGCGCCGTCGGTGGACAACGGACTCAACCCGGCGCCCTCGGACCGGGTGGCGGGCACACCCCCGCCCACCAGCGATCCGTTGTCCCGGCCGGGGTCGGGTACCGTGCAGTGCAATGGTCAGCAGCCCAACCCCTGTGTCTACAAACCCAGCGGGCCTCCCTCGGCGATTTACAGTCCCCAAAGCGGTGAACTGGTAGGGCCAGACGGAGTTAAATACTCCGTCGAGAACTCGACCAGAACGGGAGACGATGGATGGAAGGAGATGCTGGCGCCAGCCGGCTGAACCCCATCGACACGGACGATTCGTTGACCATCCAGGACAAGAGCGAGGATTCGACGGCACCGCACAACGGAGCCGAGCAGACCGGCCCGCGGGACTCCGGCGAGTCTGAGGCGGACTCCGGCGGGGATGAGGCGGGACCCGGCGAGTCCGTCGCGGTCGCCCAGCGTCGCCCGTCCCGGGTGGGCCGCGGGTGGCTGGCCGCGATCGCCGCGGTGCTGGTGTTGTGCGCCGCCGGCGTCGGGGCCGGTGGCTACCTCGCGCTGCATTACCACCAGCAAAGCCAACAGATCGCCCGCAACGACGCGCTGGCGCTGAAGGCGGCGGTGGAATGCGTCTCGGCGACCCAGGCGCCCGACACCAATGCGATGACCGCGAGCGAGCAGAAGATCGTCGACTGCGGCACCGACGCCTTCCGCTCGCAGGCGCTGCTCTACACCAGCATGCTGGTGCAGGCGTATCAGGCCGCGAACATCCACGTTCAGGTGTCGGATGTGCGGGCGGCGGTCGAGCGCAACAACAGAGACGGATCGATCGACATTCTCGTCGCGCTGCGCGTCAAGGTGGCCAGCGACCAGAACCAGAACGAGGCCGGCTACCGGCTGCG
>NZ_LZLL01000170.1:0-2590 GCF_001669335.1 Mycobacterium sp. 1245852.3
TCGGCCGCGCCGCGCCACATCCGGGGGGTCTCCTCGCCGAGCGCCAAGCTGGCCAGCGCGACCGCCCGCCCCGCCGATCGCGCAAATGCCCGCCGTCGGGAGCCCGCACACCCAGATGGCCCCCGCCTCCGCGAAGCCGCCCGAGGTCGCGAACCTGGCCACAAAGATGTTCCAGGCGCTGATGCCGTCGCGCTCCGGCGCCATCCAGAAGCCCGCCGGCTCGCAAACCATCGGCCGCGCCACCGACAACGACATCGTCATCCAGGACGTGCTGGCCTCGCGCCACCACGCCTTCCTGATCCAGACGCCGCTGGGCACCGAGATCCGCGACGCGCACAGCGTGAACGGGACGTTCGTCAACGGCGTCCGGGTCGGCTCGGCGGTGCTGACCGAGGGCGACGTCGTCACCATCGGCAACGTCGACCTGGTGTTCACCGGCGACAACCTGGTCCGGCGCACCGAGGCCGCCACCCGCAGCGGCGGCCTGGAGGTCAACTCCGTCTGCTACACCGTCGACCACGGCAAGCAGCTGCTCGACCACATCTCGCTGACCGCGCGGCCCGGGACGCTGACCGCCATCATCGGCGGTTCGGGCGCGGGCAAGACCACGCTGTCGCGGCTGATCGTCGGCTACACCAGCCCGACGTCGGGCACCGTGACCTTCGAGGGCCACAACATTCACACCGAGTACGCCTCGATGCGCAGCAGGATCGGCATGGTCCCGCAGGACGACGTGGTGCACCGCCAGCTCACGGTCAACCAGGCGCTGAACTACGCCGCCGAGCTGCGCCTGCCGCCCGACACCAGCAAACAGGAGCGGGCCCGCATCGTCGCGCAGGTGCTCGAGGAACTCGACATGACCCAGCACGCCGACACCCGGGTCGACAAGCTCTCCGGCGGCCAGCGCAAGCGCGCTTCGGTCGCCCTCGAACTGCTCACCCAGCCGTCGCTGCTGCTGCTCGACGAGCCGACGTCGGGTCTGGACCCGGCGCTGGACCGCCAGGTCATGCTGATGCTGCGCCAGCTGGCCGACGCCGGCCGCACGGTCTTGGTGGTGACCCACTCGGTGTCCTACCTCGACGTCTGCGATCAGATCCTGCTGGTCGCACCCGGCGGCAAGACCGCGTTCTGCGGGCCGCCGGACCAGGTCGAGTCCGCCATGGGGACCCGCAACTGGGCCGACATCTTCGCCAAGGTGGGCGCCGACCCGGACGAGGCCAACCGCCGCTTCAAGGAGCGCAACCAGCAGTCGTCGCAGCCACCGACCCCGGAGAGCCCGGCCGATCTGGGCGAACCGCCCCAGACCAACCTGTTCCGGCAGCTGTCCACGATCGCCCGCCGCCAGGTTCGGCTGGTCGTGTCCGACCGCGGTTACACCATCTTCCTGGCGGTCCTGCCGTTCCTCATCGGCGCGTTGTCGCTGACGGTGAAGGGCCCCCACCCCGGCCTCGGCCCGGCCGACCCCTTGGGCCCCGCGCCGACGCAGCCGCAGTACATCATGGTGCTGCTCAACATCGGCGCGGTGTTCATGGGCACCGCGCTGACCATCCGCGACCTGATCGGCGAGCGCCCGATCTTCCGACGCGAGCAGGCCGTCGGCCTGTCCACCACCGCCTACCTGCTGGCCAAGATCGCGGTGTTCTGCGTCTTCGCGACGGCACAGGCGGCGATCGCCACGATTATCGTGCGGCTGGGCAAGGGCGCGCCGACGGCGCATCCCCAGTTCTTCGGCAACTCCACCTTCTCGCTGTTCGTCACCGTCGCCGGCACCTGTGTGGCCTCGGCCATGCTGGGCCTGCTGCTGTCGGCGCTGGCCCAGTCCAACGAACAGATCATGCCGCTGCTGGTGGTGTCGATCATGTCGCAGCTGGTGTTCTCCAGCGGCATGATCCCGGTCTATCAGCGCATCGGCCTCGAGCAGATGGCGTGGCTGACGCCCGCCCGGTGGGGCTACGCCGCGGGCGCCTCCTCGATCGACTTCCCATCGCTGGTCAAGGTCAAGCAGATCCCGACCAACGACCCGATCTGGCAGCACTCCAAACACATTTTCGTGTTCGACATGCTGATGCTCGCGGCGCTGTCGATCGGCTACACCGGCTTCGTCCGCTGGCACATCCGGCTGAAACGCTGAGGCCGGGCCGCGGCCAACGACCCCTAATCTGGATGTGATGACTCGACCTGCGCAGCCCGTGCTGACGGCTCGAGCTGACCGCGCCGAAGGTAGCTTCGCCGCCGGCCGCGACGTGGTCGTCGGCAGCGACCTGCGTGCCGACCTGCGCGTCGCCCATCCGTTGATCGCCCGCGCGCACGTGCTGCTGCGCTTCGATCGGGGGCGGTGGCTCGCGCTCGACAACAACACGCTCAACGGGGTCTACCTCGACGGCCAGCGGGTGCCGGTCGTCGACATCCACGACGGCCAGACCATCAACATCGGCAAGCCCGACGGCCCGCGGATCACCTTCGAGGTGGGCCAGCACACCGGCAGCGTCGGGTCGCTTCCGCCCGCGGCCACCGCGCCCCGGGGGCCGAATACCCCGAAGGCGACACGCGGGGCGAGCGGATGGGCGCGGTCCGCGATTCCGCGACCTAC
>NZ_LZLL01000171.1:0-781 GCF_001669335.1 Mycobacterium sp. 1245852.3
TGGGCGACCGCGAGGCCGTAGCCGGGCACCACGATCACCTGGTTGGCGTAGGCCATCTGGATCGCGGCGTCGGCGGCCGAGGTGGCCTTGACGGTCTTGTCGCCGCTGTCGCCGCCGCTCGGCGCGATCCCGCCGCCGCCGAAGCCGCCGGCGACGATCGCGGGGATCGCGCGGTTCATGGCCTTGGCCATCAGGTTGGTCAGGATCGAACCGGACGCGCCGACGATCATGCCCGCGACGATCATCGCGGTGTTGTTCAGCGCCAGTCCCGCGGCCGCGGCCGAGAGCCCGGTCATCGCGTTCAGCAGCGAGATGACCACCGGCATGTCGGCGCCGCCGATGGGCAGCACCACCATCAGGCCCAGCACGCCCGCGGCGGCGAGGAGCCCGATCATCCACCAGAGCGGCGCGCCGCCGGTGCCCGGATGCGCGTGCAGGCCGATGACGACGGCCGCGGCCACCGCCCCGGCCAGCAGCAGCAGGTTGATCGGCTGCTGCGCCTTGCCGAAGCCGATCGGCGATCCGGAGATGATCTCCTGCAGCTTGCCGAACGCGATGATCGATCCCCAGAACGAGATCGACCCGATGACCGCGGCGAACAGCGAGGCCACCACGATGTGCACGGTCGGCGACTCGCCGTGCTGGAAGGCCGAAAAACCTTGCGTCTCAATGAATTCCGCGAGCGCGATCAGCGCGACCGTGCCGCCGCCGACGCCGCGATCCAGATGGCCTACGCCAACCAGGTGATCGTGGTGCCCGGCTACGGCCTCGCGGTCGCCCA
>NZ_LZLL01000172.1:0-1070 GCF_001669335.1 Mycobacterium sp. 1245852.3
TCCAGCGCCGAACGCTACGCCGACGCCGACCTGTATGCCGCGGCGCGGATCGCCTAGCCGATGGCCGACCGGTTGGACGTGGCCGCCCGGCTCGCCGAGGGCCGGGATTTTGTCGAGCACACCCAGGCCTACGTGCAGGCCTGTCATGCGTTGGGCTACGAAAACGCTGATCTGACAACGCATCCCGCCCGCGTCCGGGAGTGGTATGCGGGCGAGGACGGCCTGGACCTGCGCGCGCTGGACCGCGACTGTGCGGAGCTGCGGGCGGCGGGCGTGGTGGCGGCCGAAGCGTTGCGCATGCAGCGCGCCCAGGTGGCCGAGCTGGCCGCGGCGTGGACGGGCCCGGGCGGGGACGCCGCGGTGCAGCTGTTGCAACGGCACTGCGACGCCGCGGACGCCGTTGCCAGCGAACTGCGCGCGGCGGCCCAACGGTACGAGTCACTCCGCGACAACCTGTGGTACCTGGTCGAATCGGAGGTGGCGACCGTCATCACCGTCGACGACCGGGTGCGTGCCCACCGGCCGGCATGGCTCGCCGCCGCTGCCGCCGTCATGGCCGGGGATCGAGACGGCCCGGCGGACGTGATCCGCCAGCAGGTAATGCCCTACGTGGACAACGACATTCGCAACGACTGGTTGACCGCGGTGCGGTCGGCGTCGGACGGGGTCGACACGTCCTACGCCATGGTCATCGACAAGATGGCCGTCGTCCCGACGGCGCGCTTCGAACTTCCCGGTGATCTCGGAACCGGTGTTGCGCCGGTGCCGCTCGCCCCGCCGGCGCAACCCGCACCGACGTTGGCCGCCGCCGCGCCGCTCACCGCCGCGCCCGTACCGGTCACCGCCGCACCGGATTCGGTGAGTCCGGCGCCGGCGCCCGTCGCTGCCGCGCCGCCGCCTCCCGCGGACTGGGGCGCCGGGATCCGCGATGCCCTGGGCATGCCGGCGGACGGCCTGGGCGGACTCGGTGACCTGGGCGGCGGACTCGGTGGTGGCGGTCTGGGCGGAGGGCTCGGCGGCGGTGCCCGTGGCGACCAGCGCGAGGTAGCGATTGACGGTCTCGGTGATGG
>NZ_LZLL01000173.1:0-8449 GCF_001669335.1 Mycobacterium sp. 1245852.3
GCTGGCCGCGCAGCTCGCGCCAGCGGGTCACCGTCGCCGCGGTGGCGGTGACCAGCAGCGTGGGCAACGGCAGACCCGAATCCAGCAGCCGGCGGGTGACGTCGGCGTCGGTGACGGCGTTGCGGACGATCAGATCGCGGGCCCGATCGCTGCGCGGATCCAGCCGCCGGGCACCGAGGTCGGGATCGTCGCCGTCGAGCTGGGACGCCCAGAATTGCGCCGTGTCCAGCCGCTGCGCCCGCGCGGCGAGCGCGTCGGCCCAGCGGCGATAGCTGGTGTGTTCGCGAACGGGCGCCGGCGAGTGGCCGGTGGCCGCGGCCGCCAGCGCGGCGCCGAGTTCACCGAGGATCACTCGCCACGACGCGGGGTCCAGCGCGACGACGTGCGCGGCCAGCAGCAGAACGCTTTCCCCGGCGGGCGGTCGAAGCCACACCGCGGACAGCAGCGTTCCGCGTTCTGGGTCCAGGCGCTCGACGGCCTCGGTGACGCGGGCCGGTACCGCCGCGGCCAGATCGCCGCTCACCTCAACCTCGTTGAGTGCGTTGCGAATATCGGCGCCGGGGTTGGGTACCAGGGTCATGGTGGAGCGGTCCACCCGGGTGCGCAGCACCTCGTGGCCCTCGATGATGCCGGCCAGGGCCGCTTCCAGCTGTTCGCGGCGCAGCGTCTCGGGCAATCGGATGGCTTCGGTCTGAGCGAGCCTGCGCGGGTCGCCGTGTTCGTAGAGCCATCGGCCGTTGGGCAGCAACGGCATCGGTCCGGTACCGGTGTCCGCCTGCCGGGCGGCGGCCGTGGTCTCCGAGTCGATCGCTTCGGCCAGTTCGCGGACGTTGCCGCACTCGAGGATGAGCCTGGCGCGCAACGCAATTCCGCGTGCCCGGGCCGCTTGCACCACCGACAACGCCATGATGCTGTCCAGGCCCAGCTGCAAAAAGTCGGCGGTGACGTCGATGCGCGATTGCCCAAGGAGCTCGGCGAGCAGCTCGGCCAGCGCGGATTCCGTGGGCGTCTCGGGCGACGCCGTGCCGGCTTCGGATTCGTCGGCGTCGAATGCGGCCAATGCCGTTTCGTCGAGTTTTCCGTTGGGGGTCAACGGAATCTCGTCGACCACGATGATGCGCTGTGGAACCATGTAGCGCGGCAGCCGGTTGCTGAGCATGCTCCGCAACTCGGCGGCCGTGGACCCTTGGGTGGCCGGGTCGATCGCGACGTATGCGGTGAGCCGCGCAACGCCTCGGCGTTGCCGTACCAGCACCCCGGCGTGCCGCACGGCCGGATGTGATTCGAGGGCGGCCGCGATCTCGCCGGGTTCGACGCGGTGGCCGCGAATCTTCACCTGGGCGTCGGCTCGTCCCACGTATTGCAGTGAGCCGTCGGGCAATCGGCGCACCAAATCGCCGGTGCGATACATCCGTTCTGCCGCCGCGAACGGGTCGGCGACAAAGCGTGCCGCGGTCTCCGGGGCGCGGCCCAGATAGCCGCGGGCCAGCTGGGCACCGCCCAGATACAGTTCGCCCGTCGCCCCGCAGGGCACCGGGCGCAGCGCGGAATCCAGTACGTAGCCGCGGGTGTGCCGGGTCGGGCGTCCGATCGAGGGCTCGTCGTACTCGGCGATGGTGGCGACCACCGCCTCGACCGTGGTTTCGGTGGGCCCGTAGCAGTTGTGCGCCATCATCGAGGTGGTGTCGCAGGTGTTGCGGATCCGCGCCCAGGCCGCGCTGCCCACCGCCTCGCCGCCCAGCGCCAGCACGGTCAGCGGCGCCTCGGTGAGCAAACCGAACGCCTGCAGCTGGGCAAACATCGACGGCGTGGTGTCGATCATGTCGATGCCCTGCGCGGCGATCAGCGCGACCAGCGCCTCGGCATCGGTCTGGGTCTGCTCGTCGACGACATGCACGCCGTGCCCGTCGAGCAGGCCGACCAGCGGCTGCCAGGCGGCGTCGAAGGCGAACGACCATGCGTGGGCGATGCGCAGGGGCCGGCCCAGTGTGGCTGCCGCGGGCCGCAATACGCGGTCCAGATGATCGTCGGCGTAGGCGCCCACCGCACCGTGAGTTCCGATGACGCCCTTGGGTTCTCCCGTCGTGCCGGAGGTGAACACGACGTAGGCGGCCTGCGCGGGTGGAACGTCGACGGCGTCGAAGTCTTCGTCGTGCGGTTCGCCGGACTCGAGCAGCTTTTCGGTCAGCTCGTCGTCCAAGACGATCGACGCGCCCGATTGGCGCAAGATCGAGTCGATCCGTTCGGGGGGCATGCCGGGCTCCATCGGCACGCACATGCCTCCGGCTTTGAGCACGGCCAATAACGCGATGATGTAGTGCGGCCCTCGCGAAAGTTTGAGAGCCACGGGTGTTTCGGACTTGACGCCCTGTCGGGCGAGTCGCGCCGCCAGCCGGGTGGCGTGCCGGTTCAGCTCGCGGTAGCTCAGCGTCCCGCCCGCCCAGCTGATAGCCGGGTTGTCCGGCGTCCTGGCCACGACGTCGGCGAAGCGGGCGTGGATGCTCAACGGCGCCAACGGTTTCGGCGTTGCGGTCGCGCCCAGCGGGCCGTCCTCATCGTCGAGCAGGACGCTGACCTCGCGCAGGGGACGCTCCCAGCCCTGCAGCAGTCGCTCGGCGGTGGTCAGCACGCGGCGCCCGAAGGTGGCGGCGGGAACCGCCCCCAGCGCTCCGTCGATCGCTTCGATCAGCACCACCAGCTCGCCGCCTTCCATGTGGGCGGCGATGGCGATCGGGAAATGCGACAGGGTCTGCAGCGCGGACGGCCGGAATGTCGCTCCGCCGGCGGTCAATTCGCCGCCGGCGGTCAGGCCGTCCATCGGAAAGTTCTCGTAGACCAGCAGGGTGTCGAACATCTCCCCGACGCCGCCGAGGGCGCGAAGTTGGGCATGCCCGAGATAGCTGTGTTCGCGCAGCAGCGCGGCGGTGCGCTGCACGGCGCGGCACTGCTCGCCGGCGGAGGCGGACGGGTCGAGCCGGACCCGCAGCGGCACGGTATTGATGAACAAGCCGACCATGGTCTCGACGCCGGTCAGTTCGGGGGGACGGCCGGACACCGTGACCCCGAACACCACGTCGTGCGTATCGGTCAGCCGCGACAACACCAGCGCCCAGGCCATTTGCATCAGGGTGTTGACGGTGACGCCCCGGGAGCGGGTGCCGTCGACCAGCCGCGTGGTGGTTTCGGCCGGCAGTCGCAGTCGGGTGGTGCGCGGCAGCCCCGGTTGCTGGCCCTCGCTCGTGTCCATGGATCCCAGGGCGGCGGCGAGCAGGGTGGGGCCCGGCAGTCCCGCCAGGTGTTCGCGCCAGACCCGTTGGCTGGCTTCCGGATCGCGGCTCGCCAGCCAGCCGATGTAGTCGCGGTAGGGCCGCGGGGCGGCGGGCAGCGCCGCCGGATCGCCGCCGGCCTGGTACAGCATCATCAACTCGTTGACGAACACCGGCAGCGACCAACCGTCGATCACGATGTGATGGGCGGTGAGTACCAAACGCCATTGCTCGCCGGGCAATTCGATCAGCAGGAAGCGGATGGCCGGCCCGTGCTCAAGATCGAACGGTCGCCGCCGCTCGCCGGTTTCCAGCGCCGCTACGTCCCCCGGCGCGGCGGCGACGAGCCGCCAGGGCAGCTCGACGCGGGACGGCACGATCTGCACCGGTCGCGGGATCCCCCGGCTGAAGAAGCTGGCCCGCAGGTTCGGGTGGCGCACCAACATCTGCTCCGCGCAGTCGCGCAGCAGTGCGACGTCGAGTGCGCCGGAGATGTCCGCGGCGATCCCGATCACGTACGGGTCATCCGCCGCTTCGCCGTCGGCGAATTCGGCGAGCGTGGTCAGCGAATACAAGCCCTCTTGCAGCGGGCTCAGCGCCATGACGTCCTCGATGTCGGGCGCGACATCGGTTTTGGCGGCCGTCACGTCGTGCCTTGGCGTGACGACGACCAAAGCTGCGTCACCGCGGACAGGTCCGAGGACGACAGCCCGGAGGTGCTCATCGGCTCGAAACGGGTGTCGGCCGCCGGCTCTTGCTGCTCGATGCCGGATTCCGCGTCGCCCAGGGCATCCAGCGCGGCCGCCAGCTGCTGCACCGTCGGATTCTCGAAGATCATCCGCGGGCTCACGGCCAGGCCGGCGGTCCGCGCCCGCGAGGCGAGCTGCACGGACAGGATGCTGTCACCGCCGAGGGCGAAGAAGTCGTCGAAGCGCCCGACCTCGGGGGTGGACAGCAGTTCGGCGAAAACCTTGGCCAGCGCCCGTTCCGTGTCGGTGCGGGCGGGTTCGGTCTGACCGCCGGTGCTGACCGCCGGCCGCGGCAACCCGGGCCGGTTCAGCTTGCCCGATTCGGTTTTGGGCAGGGCGTCGAGCACGGTCAGCGACGACGGCAGCATGTACCCCGGCAGCGTCGTGGCGATCGCGGCGCGCACCTCCCCCGCGAAAGCCGCCTTCTCGGCGTCATCCGAGATAGGCCGTTGCGGCACAACATATCCGGCCAGCGACGTGCCGCCGTGCACCTCCCAGGTGCGAGCCGCCGCGGCGGCGACACCATCGACGGCCGCCAGGGCCGACTCGACCTCGGCCAGCTCGACGCGGAAACCACGCACCTGCACCTGGTGGTCGGAACGCCCGACGAACTCCAGCTGCCCGTCCTCGGTCCACCGGGCCAGGTCGCCGCTGCGGTACAACCGCGAACCCGGCTCGAGTCCATAGGGATTGGCGACAAAACGGGTGGCGGTCAGGCCGGGGCGTTTCCAATATCCCCGAGCCAGCTGGTCACCGGAGTAGTACAGCTCGCCCACCACTCCGACGGGCACGGGACGCAGCCCATCGTCGAGCAGATAGGCCTGCGCACCCGGGACGGGCCTTCCGACAAGCGGATTCGGTGGGGCCAACGGCCCGCGGGACACCGCACCGGACGTCTCGGTGGAACCGATGTTGTTCAACAGCTGGGTGCCGCCGTCACACTCGTCGGCGCACACCGACACCAGCCGCGCCAGCAGCGACGCGCTCACCGGTTCGCCGCCGCAGACCAGCCGAGACAGCGACCGCACGGCGTCGGGCCGGCTGTCCACCAGGGCCGAGACCAGGCTGGGCACCGCGGTGACCTGAGCGACCGAGTACCGGTTCATCAGATCCCCGAGGGCCTCCGGGTCGCGGTGTTCGGCGTCGTCGGCCAGGATCATGGTGGCGCCGGCCGCCAGGCCGGCCAGCATCTCCATGCCGCCTTCGAGGAAGGTGATCGAGGCCTGCGCCAGGCGCACGTCGTCGGTGCGCGGCGGGTAGTGGCGCAGCTGCCAGTCGAGCCGGGCGGCCATCGAACGATGCGTTCCCACCGCCCCTTTCGGCTTGCCGGTGGACCCGGAAGTGAACACCAGGTACATCGGGTCATCGGGGTGTGGCGCCCGCGCATTCCTCGCCTGCGGATCGACGTCGTCGCTGTTGACCAGGGTGCGTACCTGGGGATCGTCCAGCGAGATCAGCTCGACGCCGGGCACCTGCGGCATGGTCTCCGTCGCTTCGACGGTCGCGATCACGACCGGCGGCGCGACGTCGTCGAGCATGAATTGCTTTCGCGCCAGCGGATAACCGGGATCGATGGGGAAGTACCCGGCGCCGGCCTTCATGATGGCCACCAGCGCCACCACCAGCTCGATGCTCCGCCGGGTCGACAATCCAACCAGCGTGCCCGGGCCCACGCCGCTTCTGATGAGCAGGGCGGCCAGATTGTCCGAACTACGGTGCAGTGCAGGGTAATCGATGCTGTCGCCGCCGCAGCGCACCGCGATCCGGTCGCTTCCCCAGGCGCGGCTGGGTTCGAGCAATTCCGGGATGGTGCGCGGCCGGTCGTGCGGCGGTTGCTCGCCGCGGCTCCAGTCGCGCAGGATGCGGTCTTGCTCGCCGGCGTCGATCAGCTGGACGTCTCGCAAAGTCTGATCGAGGTCGTCGGCAAACTCGGTGAGCGCCCGGGTCAGCCATCCGGCCAACCGCTCGATGGTGGTCCTGGCGTAGAGCTCGGTGCGGTAGATGAGATTGCAGTTGTATCCGATGTCGCCGGAGCCGTCGGTGCCGAAGAAGTTGACGCTCAGATCCGCATGCGCCATGTCGAAGATGGGGTCGAGCGAGGTGCACACGGTGTCCTGCTCGCCGCTGCCGGCCGCCGCGGTCTCGATGACCCGGGTAGCGGACAGGTGATCCCGCACGTGCACCACGACCTGGAACAGCGGGTTGCGGGACAACGAGCGCACCGGGCTGACGCTGTCGACGACGCGGTCGAACGGCAGGTCCTGGTGGGCGTAGGCGGCCAGGGCGGTCTCCCGGGCCCGCTTGAGCAGTTCGCGCAACGTCGGGTTGCCGTCCATGTCGTTGCGCAGCACCAGGATGTTGACGAAGAATCCGATCAGCTGGTCCAACTCGGCTTCGGTGCGACCCGCGACCGGGGTGCCCAACGGAATGTCGGTTCCGCCACCGGCTTTGTGTAACACCACGGCGACGGCCGTTTGCAGCAACATGAATTCGGTGATGCCCAGCTCGCGGCACAGCTCGCCGAGCTTGGCCCGCGTCGCCGCGTCGATGTGGAAGTCGACGGACTCGCCCGCACCGCTGGGCACGGGCTGGCGGGGGAAGTCCGGACGCAGCCCGGTGTCCTCCGGCAGACCGGCCAGTTGCCGGGTCCAGTACTCCCGCTGGTCGGCGGAGATCGCGGATTCCTGCCCGCCGGCGTCGCCCAGGAACGTGCGCTGCCACGCCGCGTAGTCGGCGTACTGCACCCGAAGCGGGGCCCAGGATGGCGCTTCTCCCCCGCGCCGGGCCCGGTAGGCCGTCATCACGTCGGAGAACAGCACGCCCGCCGACCAATGGTCGGACGCGATGTGGTGCACGACCAGCGACAGCACGTGTTCCGCGGTGTTCTCGGTGCGCAGCACCGCGACCCGGATCGGCAGTTCGGCGTCCAGCTCGAAGCAATGGCACCGTTCGATGTCGAGCTGCTGCTGCAGCCAGGCGTCGTCGGGCCCCTCCTCGCGGCGCACCGGGATTTCGACATTGGCCGGACCCACCACCTGGTAGGGCACACCGTCCAACTCGACGTAGCTGGTGCGCAGGATCTCGTGCCGGGCAACGACATCGCCGACGGCGGCGATCAGCGCATCGATGTCCCACGGCCCGGTCAGTTTCGCCGCGAAGGGAATGTTGTTGACCCGACTGGGCCCGTCCACGCGGTAGGCGAACCAGCTGCGCAGCTGGGACGCCGACAGCGGCATGGGCTCGTCGTGTGCGGTGGTGATCAGCCTGGGCCGCGACGGCGTCAGCTCGCCGGCACTCAGCTGGTCGATCCGCTCGGCCAACGCCCCGACCGTGGCGAGTTCGAAGACGTCGCGGATGCCGATCTCCACACCACACTCGGCGCGGATCGCGGTCACCAGTTTGGTGGCGACCAGCGAGTGGCCGCCCAGATCGAAGAACGAGTCGTCGACGCCCACCCGGTCGTGTCCGAGCAGTCCCGAAAACAGTTGCGCGACGCGCTGTTCGGTGGGAGTCGTCGGGTCGCGGTATTCGGTGGCGGCCGCGATTTGTGGTTGCGGCAGCGCGGCGCGGTCGATCTTCTGATGCGCGGTGATCGGAATCTGGTCGAGCACCACATAGGCGGCCGGGGTCATGTAGTCCGGCAGCGCGGCGGCCACCCGGGCGCGGATGCGCTCGACGTCAACCGATTCCGTGCCGGCGCCCTGGGCCGGCGTCACGTATCCCACCAGGCTCTTGCCCAGCTGGGGCAGGTCCATGGCCAACACGACCGCTTGTCCGACGCTGGGGTCCACCGAGATCGCGGCCGCGATTTCGCCCAACTCGATGCGGAAGCCGCGGATCTTCACCTGCTCGTCGGCGCGGCCGACGAACTCGATGTCACCGTGGGCGTTGCGGCGGGCCAGGTCTCCGGAGCGGTACATCCGCCCGCCCGGCGTGAACGGGTCGGCGACGAAGCGCTCGGCCGTCAACTGGGGCCTGCGATGGTATCCGTGCGCGACATGCGTTCCGGCGATGTAGATCTCACCGATCACGCCGACGGGAACTGGCTGCAGGGCATTGTCGAGCAGATATACCTGAGTGTTGATCTTGGGTCGGCCGATCGGCACCACCCGGGTGCCCTGGGTGCCTTCCACCGGGTAGCTGGTGCAGTTCACCACGGTCTCGGTCGGCCCGTAGAAGTTGTACAGCGACGCGTCGAAGGTGGCGTGGAACTTGTCGGCGATCTCACCGGGCAGGGCCTCGCCGCCGATCGGCACGCGCCGCAGCGTCCGCCACTGGCTGACGCCCGGCAGGGACAGGAAGAGCCCCAGCAACGACGGCACGAAGTGCATGGAGGTGATGCCTTCGCGGGCCAAAAGATCGGTGAGATAGCCGATGTCGCGCAGCCCGTCGGGCCGCGGAATCACCAAGCGGGCCCCCATGATCAACGTGCCG
>NZ_LZLL01000174.1:0-50147 GCF_001669335.1 Mycobacterium sp. 1245852.3
CCGCGGCCATCGTGGTGCTGGCAACGTGCGCCGTCATCGGTGCGGCCCGCCGCGCCGAGGTGGCTCGCCCGGCCGCCGGGTACGACTCGGGGCGGGTGGCCCCGGCCGCCCCGGCCGCGCGGGGAGTCAGCCGGGCCCTGAGCTGGGCCATACCGCTGGCGCCATGGGTGTACGCCTCGGCGACACTGGGTTTCGTCACCATCCCCACCCGGCTGCACACCGCGCTCGCGGCTCCCCTGGCGGCCGGCACGGCCACCCTGATCGTCAACGGTGTCAGCGGCGTCGTACAGGTTCTGGTCCGCGCGCTTCGGTGGGGTCCGCAGTCTGGCACCGTCGGTGCGGTGCTGGCGGCGCTCGGCTACGCGGTAGCCGCACTGGCGCCCCCGGCGCTGACCCCGGCGTTGGGTCTCCCGCTGTTTGTGGTTCTCGGCTGCGCCTCGGGCCTGTGCCTGCGTGAAGGCCTGATCGACCTCGAGGCCGCCGCGCCGCCACGCCTGCGCGGGGCTCTGACCGGAGTGTTCTACGTCGTCACGTACGTCGGCTTTGCCCTGCCGCTGATCCTGGCCACCGTCGGCTCGGCGGTTTCGGTGGTGATCCTGTCCGTGATGGCCGTGCTGGCCACCGTAACGGCGGTCGCCCGGGCGGTGCGGTTACGCCGAGACAGCCACCGCCAGGACTGATTCCTCGCGGCCCGCGCCGGCGATCAAACCAGTTGGCGCAGCGTCTCGATCAGCTTGATCCGCTCCGCCGTGGTCGACGCGATGGGCGCCACGTTGAGGGTGGTGACCCCCGCCTCACGGAACGCCGCCAGCCGCTCCTTGACGAATTCGCGGGTGCCGATCAGGTTGACGTCGCGCACCAGATCGTCGGGCACCACCTTGGCGGCGCCGTCCTTGTCGCCGGCCAGGTAAAGCTCCTGGATCCGGTCGGCCTGCGCGCCGTAGCCGTATTTGGTGGCCAGGGCGTGATAGAAGTTCTTGCCCTTGGCTCCCATCCCGCCGATGTAGAGGGCCAGGTGCGGTTTGACGAATTCCCTTAGCGGCTCGACGTTTTCGCCGATGGCCAGGACGGGACCGGCGTAGATGTCGAGGTCACCAAGCTCGGGGTCGCGCTTGGCCCGGCCGGCGGCCAGGGAGTCCCCCCACACGTCCTGCGCCTTTTCGGGCAGATAGAAGATCGGTTGCCAGCCCTCGGCGATCTCGGCGGCCAGTTCGACGTTCTTGGGTCCCAGCGCGGCCACCAGTATCGGAATACGCTCCCGGACAGGGGAATTGATCAGCTTGAGCGGTTTGCCGAGGCCGGTGCCCTGGTCGGCGGGCAGCGGGATCGTGTAGTGCTTGCCCTGGTGTTGCACGGTCTCGCGTCGCCACACCTGCCGGCAGATCTCGATGACTTCGCGAGTCCGGCCGATCGGGGCGTCGTAGGGAACACCGTGAAATCCCTCGATGACCTGCGGACCGGAAGCGCCCAGGCCCAGGGTGAAACGCCCGTCGGAGACGTAGTCCAGGCCGGCGGCGGTCATCGCGGTGAGGGTCGGGGTTCGGGTGTAGAGCTGCAGGATGCCCGAGGCCAGCCCGACCCGTTCGGTGCTGGCGGCCAGGTAACCCAGCGCGCTCACCGCATCGAACGAATATGCCTCGGGCACAAAGACAATGTCCAGCCCGGCGCGTTCCAGGTCGGCCACCTCGGCGGCGACGTCCTTGAATCCGCCCGCATAGTTGATGCTCAGTCCAATCCGCATGGTCATACTTCTACGCGGTGCCGGATTGATTGGCCAATTCCAGCGCCTCCTGCTGGATGTGACCGAATTGGGCGCCCATCGCCTCGGACAAGGCCGTCGCGCCCGACAGCGGGCGCACCATCACCATGAAGTCGTCGATGCGTCCGTCGTCGTCGAAGTGCAGGAAGTCGCATCCGGTGATCTTCACCCCGGGAGCCCCGGCTATGCCGGTCTCGAACACGAAAGCGTGGTCGCGCCCGCCGGGGTCGTGAATCTCGCGGACGTAGCGGAAGTCCTCGAAGATCCGCAACACCCCGCGCAGGATGGCGGCGGTGATCGGCTTGCCGACGTAGGGCTTGAACGCCACCGGGCTGGTGAAGACCACGGTGTCGGCGAGCATCGCCCGGATGGCCTCCTCGTCGCGCTCTTCGACGGCTTTGCGGAACGGGTGCATGAGCGACCTCGCATAGTCAACTAGTTGAGTACGTGCGGGATCGACGCTAGGGCGCCCGCCGCGCGATGTCCAGAGTGCGATTAGTCACTTTGTTGAGTAATCGTGTCGTTGTAGCATCGACCGATGTCGCTGCGTGACGCGGTGTTGGCCGCCCTTCTCGAGGGCGAATCGTCCGGATACGACCTGGCCAAAGACTTCGATGCTTCCGTCGCAAACTTCTGGCCGGCGACCCCGCAGCAGCTGTATCGCGAACTTGACCGGCTCGCTGAGCAAGGGCTCATCCAGGCCCGGCTCGTGCAGCAAGAACGCCGGCCCAACAAGCGCATGTTCTCCCTGACCGAAGCCGGCCGGGACGCGATCCGCCAGTTCACGACCAAGGCGCCGAAACCTTCGGTGATCCGTGACGAGCTACTGGTCAAGGTTCAAGCCGCCGACGCCGGCGACATCGAGGCCGTCCGCGAGTTCATCCGCGACCGGCTGCACTGGGCGAGCGCCAAAGTGCAACGTTACGAACGTTTGCGGGCGCGCATGCTGGACGGCCACAGCGAAGAGGAATACCTGGCCCGAACCGAACGAATTGGCCCCTATTTGACGCTGAGCCGGGGAATCTCGTTCGAACAGGAGAACATTCGGTGGGCCGAACGCGCGCTGAGCATTCTCGACCGCCGCGTGCCGGCCACTCGCCGGTGATGCGGCTCAGCGTTCGCGGACCGCGGTGAAGAACTTGGTGCGCAGCAACCGATCGAACACTACCGGCAGATCCTGGAAGGGCCGTCCGTATTCGGTGGCGGCCTTGTCGACCAGGTCCACGCCGGTGACCCGCCAATGATGTTGGGCAAGAAACGCTTTGGTGTCGGTGCGCGGATCGTCGTACCACAGCTCGGCGACCGGCGGGTGGTCGGTGTCCTGGCTGATGGTGGGTACGTTGTCGGCGAATTCCTGCACTTCGCCGGGGGCCGGCCCGAGCTCGGCGGCTAGGTGGCTACCGGCGGCCGACAACTCGTGCAGCTTGTCGAAGAGCGCGTCCTGCGCGGCCCCGGGCAGATAGGGCAGCAACCCCTCGAGCGCCCACGCCGTCGGTTGGCCGGGGTCGAAGCCGGCCGCAATCAGCTCACCCGCCCAATCGTCACGCAGATCGGTGGCGACGGTGACGCGCCGCGTCGACGGGACGGCCCCCCGCTGGTCGAGGACCCGCTGTTTGAATTCGAGCACCCGCGGCTGATCGACTTCGTACACCGTATGGCCGGCGGGCCACTGCAGCCGGTAGGCGCGAGAATCCAACCCGGCGGCCAGTATGACGGCCTGGCGGGTGCCGGACCGACTGGCCTCGGCGACAAACTCGTCGAAGAATCGCGTGCGCACCCCCACCCACTGCGCATTGAAGGCCGCCGCGCTGGTCATGTCCGTCTTGTCCACTGCCGCAATAAGGTTCGGCTCACCGGCGGCGGCCACGAAGCCGGCGGCGAAGTCGTCGTTCGCCAACGGCGGCCGCAGCCCGGCGTCGAGGGCACGCGCCGCGCACACGGCCAACGCGGTGAAGCCGACACTCGTCACGATGTCCCAGGTATCGCCGGCACTTCGGGCCACAACAGCCTCCCATCAACTCATCAACCAGGCGCGGCACGATTCGTTCGCACAACTAACGATATCGTACGCCGACCGGTTGAGTGCCCCGATCGGTCCTACGACGAGGCGCCCGCCGCTGCCCCGAGCAGTTCGCTCAACTGCGAGACGCAGTAGCACCCCGGACCCGCGCCATCGCGCACCGCCATGCGCACCGCGCGGGCTACGGCGGCATTCAGCGGGGCCCTGGTGCCGTGCCGGTGCGCGATCCGGGCGATCTCGCCGTTGAAGAAATCCGTCTCGACGTTGCCGGTGTTACGGCTGAACGACTGCCAGGTCGAGTTGCTCGGCCCACCGTCCCATCCGGGGACGGGGCGGATGACCGGACCGTCCGCTCGTACCGCCCGCGACGTTTCGAACCGCACGAATTCGATTCCCGCAGAGCGCAAGACATTTTCACCCTCGGCCCGCAGCGCGTCGAGTATCTCGCCGGCGTCGGTCGCGCCGGCGGTCAGCGCCCCCACCCCGTTTCCGAGGTTGCTCAGCAACTTGTTGTACTTCCACGGGGCGACGTCGGGTGTGATTCGGGTGCGGATGCCCGCCTCGCTCCAGGCCTCGGCGAGGCTCGTCAGCAGGTCGGCATCGGCCGCCTCGCCCGCTCCCGCGGGCCACCGTGCGATGTGAAACTGGCCGGCCACCGGCCACGACCGCACGATCACTTCCCCGGGTTCGACGTGCACGGCAGGCAACCACACGCAGACGCCGAACACGCGAGCAAAGTAGCGCAGCGCCTTCTCCTCGGCGGCAACACCGTTGAGCGCGGTCATCGCCGGCAGCAATTCGCCTGCGGTGCCCCGCGTTCCGCGCACCGGGCGGTCGACCCACTCCTGCAAGGCCGCGTCGAGTTGCTGGGTTTTCGTCGTGAAGACCAGCACGTCGCGCTTGGTCAGTTGCACCTGGTCGGGCCGCGACGCGACGGTGACCGGTGTGCGCCACGCGCCGTCCGGCGTCCGCAGCGTCAAGCCATCGGCCGCCAGCACCTCGGCATGCCGGCCGCGGGCAACCAAGACGGTGGAAGTTTCTGCCCTCGCCAGCAATCCGCCCAGCGTGCCGCCGATGGCTCCGGCACCGATGATCACGTATCGGCGATCGTCCCGCTCCGCCATCGCCCCGCCCCCTCCTGAAGTCGCCATCCTCCACGGCGAGATTACGTGCCGGTGCCCGGCTGCGCCGCCGGCCGCGGCGCTAGCCTGAGGAATGACCGAATACCGCTCGCCCTCGACCGGCCGGGCCGTACGCGCCGTTTTCTTCGATACCTTCGGAACAGTCGTCGATTGGCGATCCGGAATCGCCGCCACGGTACGACAATTCGCCCGACGCCACGACGTCAGCCTCGACCCGGACGCGTTCGCAATCGACTGGCGGAGCCGATACCTGCCCTCGATGGCCGAAATTCGTTCGGGCCGCCGGGAATTCGTGTCACTGGATATCCTGCATCGAGAGAACCTCCTCGCATCGCTCGAGCAGTTCGGCGTCGCTGTCGGCGCGCTGCCCGGCGACGAGGTCGACGCACTCGCCCGCTCGTGGCGCTGGCTGCCGCCGTGGCCGGACAGCGTCGACGGCATCGCGGCCATGAAGCGACACGTGATCGTCGGGCCGCTGTCCAACGGCAACACCGGGCTGCTGGTCGAGATGGCCAAGTACGCCGGCCTGCCGTGGGACATGGTGCTGGGTTCCGATGTCGAAAAGGCCTACAAGCCCGACCCGCGCGCCTACCACACTCCCGCACGTTTCCTTGGCCTGGAACCGGGTGAGGTGATGCTCATCGCGGCGCACCCCTCCGACTTAGACGCCGCCCAAAACGCCGGCCTGGCGACCGGTTACGTCGCGCGGCCCGACGAATACGGCCCGGGGCGGGAATCACCGGTCGAGTCCACCGGCGCGTGGGACGTCTCGGGCACGTCGCTGGGCGAATTGGCCGGCTCGCTGTTCGGTGCGCCGGATCCACGATAATGCGGCGCCGCCGCATGGTTTCGATCCGACTGCGCCGATGCGGCCGCTACCGCATCACACCCGAGGCCGTAGCGGACGCAGGCGCGGGGCGGCGTAGCGGGCCGCCGCTGCGATAGGGAATGGGAGGCTCGGCGACGGCGTTTACCTCGGGGTGGCGACGCCCACGCGCCGGTGCGGCCGGTCGTCGGCCGAGTCGATCGCGGTTGGGCGCCGAGGATGCCGAGAGGGTTGGACGTGAGATTTCTGCTGATCACACTCATCACCCATGTGCCGGACCTGGTCTCCGGGTCGAAGTCGAGCCCGGCCGATCGGCTGCGTGATGTCCTCGACAAAGCCGTGCTCGCCGAGGAACTCGGGTTCGACGGCTTCGCTGTCGGTGAGCGTCACGAAGACCCGTTCATCTCGTCCTCCCCACCGGTGGTGCTCAGCAACATCGCGGCGCGCACCTCGAAGATCGCCTTGTTCACCGGGGTTACCACGCTGAGCCTGCTGGATCCGGTGCGCGCCTTCGAGGATTACTCGACGCTGGACAATCTGTCCGGTGGGCGGCTCGAACTGATCATCGGAAAGGGCAACGGAGCGGCGCAGGCCGAACTGTTCCACGTGACCCCCGAGGATCAGTGGGACCGCAATCGCGAAGGCTACGAGCTGTTTCGCCTGCTGTGGGACAGTGAGAACGTGACGTGGTCGGGGCGGTTCCGTCCGCCACTCGTCAACGCCAAGGCACTTCCCCGCCCGTTGCAGCGCCGCATCCGGATCTGGCACGGCAGCGCGACGAGTAAGGATTCCGTCGATCTCGCGGCGCGCCACGGCGATCCGATCTTCTCCGCCAATGTCAGCAATCCCATCGAGCCGTACGCCGAGCTGGTTCGTCACTACCGGCAGCGGTGGGAGTTCTACGGCCACCGGCCCGAGGACGCCCTCGTCGGCGCGGGAACGGCCGGGTTCTACATCACCCGGAACTCACAGGACGCCGTGGCGACCTACCGGCCGATGTTCGAGGCGCGTCTGGCGTTCGCGCGCCGCACCGGCCTTCCCGTGGTGTTCGAGTCGATCGAAGACTTCGTCGAGCGAAGCTCGGCGTTGGTGGGCAGTCCCGCGCAGGTGATTGACAAGGTCGGGCGCTACCACCGGGAACTCGGGCACGAGGTGATGCATCTGTCCGCAGATGCCGACGGGGTGACGCGCGACCAACAGCGCCGCAGCCTCGAGCTGTTCCAGTCCGAAGTGGCCCCCGTTCTCCGCGAGAGCATCCCGAGCCGGCCGCTCATCGCCCAGGCGCCTCTCGAAGAGGTTGCGCTGTAACTACTTCCACGCAAACACCGGTTGTTCCAACCCGTCGACCGGATCACCGCGCCCCTCCAGGCCCAGCCACCGCAGCTGCAGCAGCACGGCGCCCGTCGGTGCGTGGATGAGGTCGTTGCCCAGCGGGATCTGCACGACCGGCCGTGGGCTCTCCGGGATGGTGATGAACCGCGGCGAGTCGTCGCGCTGCAGTTGGTGCAACCCCACCCGGTAGACCGCCACCACCTCGTCGGGCGCGGGATGTAGCTCGAGCCGCCCGCCTCCCCAGAGCACCACCGGCGTGATCACGTATCCGGATCGGGTGGGGTAGTCGTCGAGCAGGCCCAGGACCGTCGAATCGGACAGCTCGACGCCGACCTCCTCGCGCAGTTCGCGCAGCGCCGCGTCGACCACGGTCTCGCCAGGGTCGAGGCGGCCGCCGGGCAGAGCCCACTGTGCCGCGTGCGTGCTGAGACGAGAGGCCCTGCGGCACAGCAGAAAAGCGGCGCCGCCGGAGACATCGACCATGCGGCCGTCCAGGTGGGCCGCGGGCAACGGGCGAGCGGCATTCCAATCGTCCACCGCCACCGGGTCCACCCGGTCCTCCCCCACCTCGGAGTCGACGAGCACCACCGCGACGGCCGCGTGCCGCTTCGTCGGGTCGGTCACCGCGCGGCGGCTATGGCCGGCCAGATTGTTCCGGATCCGCTCGCGCAGGGGCCGGTCGTAGGGGATGGTCACGCCTCGAGCCTAGGCTGAGGCGTTTTCACGCCGCGCAGATCCGTGCTTGGTCGGGGCCGGCGCCAGTGGTTAACTGCGAGCATGCGAAGACAACCGGTGCTGGCCCGACGCTTCTTCGATCGCTACGAACCGGTGCACGCGGTGACGTATTTCGCGCCCGAAGCGCGGGCGGCGTTGGACGCGCTCGGTTATCGGGGTTTTTGGATGGGCTATTTCGCGGCCCGCTCTGCCCCGCTGGGCGCCGCGACCCGGGAGTTGGTCACGGCGATCTTCTACAATTTCGCCCCCGAACGGGTCGCCAAGGCACTGCCGGCGGCGTGGGAGATCGCGGGCCCGCAGGCCGCGTTGCAGGCCAGGCAGGAATCCGCGGTGGCGGCGTTACGCCGCTACGGACTCAGCATCGACGAAAACGTCCGCGTCGCAGCCGAACTGGCGGGCAAGGCGGCCCGCCACGCGCCCCTGGATGGGCGTCCCCTGTTCGCGGCGAATCTGGCATTGCTCTGGCCGGACGATCCGTTGTCCGCGCTGTGGCACGCCACCACGCTGTTGCGCGAGCACCGCGGCGACGCCCACGTGGCCGTGCTCGCCGCGGCCGGCATCTCCGGGCGCGAATCGAACGTCCTACATGCCGCGGCCGGCAACGTGTCTCGCGACTACCTTGCCCGCACCCGTGACTACGACGAGGCATCCTGGCGTCACCACGAGCAACGACTCGCCGAGCGGGGGCTGCTCGACGACGGCGGAGCGCTGACCCCGGCCGGGCGTCAACTGAAGGACCACATCGAATTGATGACCGACACGCTGGCCCTGTCCGCGCTCGACCCGCTCAGCGACGACGAGGTGGAGACGCTGTTCTCAGCGCTCACCCCGATCACCCGCGCCGTGGTCGCGGGCGGCGACGTTCCCGCCCTCACCCCGATGACGTTGCGCCGCGACGAATTACACGATGACAGCGCGCATTTGGCGGATCGATGAGCGGCCAGCGGGTGCCCGGCGGGGTGGTGCACAAATTGCCCGCGGATCTGCGCGACGCGTTGATCGGCAACGCCACCGCGCTTGGCGCCTGGCGCGACATCACGCCGTTGGCCCGAAACGAGTTCATCTGTTGGGTCGAGGATGCCAAGCAGCAGGCAACTCGGGAGCGCCGCATCCGCCGGACCCAGGAGGAGCTGGAGGAGGGCAAGCGCCGGCCGTGCTGCTGGCCGGGCTGCAAGCACCGCGAACGCACCGGAAAGTAGTGCCGCAGAGGCACTCTCGGCAAAAGCGCGGCTACTTGGTCAGTGGTTTGTAGAAGACCAGGCCGTTGCCCTTGTTGTCATAGACCACGGCCCGTCGTTCGTGGGCATCGTCGTAGGGGCCGTGCACGATGCCGCCACCGCTGGCCTCGACGGCCTTGGCCGCGGCGTCGACGTCCGCGGTCTTGATGCCGACCACGACCTGCCCGGGGATGGGATGGTCCACCGCGGTCGCCAGCGCCAGCGTGACCGGGCCCGCGTCGAGGGCCGCGAAGTGCGCGCCGTCGCGAAACTTCAGCGGCATGCCAAGGGTTTCGCTGTAGAACCGGATCGACTCGTCGAGGTCGTCAGTCGACAAGATGATCATCTTCGCTTCGTGCCCGCTCACGGCGCCTCCTATGTCCGGGTCGCCACCAGACTAGCGCCGCGGTGTGCTCAGGCGGCGCCGGACGGAAGCGCTTGGCCGTCACCGTAATCCATCGGCGGGGCCTCGCCATGCCCTGCACCGCGGTAGGCCACGGCGGTGGCCAGGGCCTTGCCGCCCTCGATTGTCCCGACCACAACGACTTTGTCGTTCACCGTGAAACGCGGTGCGGCCGTGATGGGTTGGCGGTTACCGTGATTGACGACGGTGGTGTTCGGGGTGAAGCCATACGTCTGCACGTGCCCGTCGGCGCCGCGCATGGTCACCGAGTCCGCCGACACGGCCACCACGGTTCCTTCCTGGCTCACCGGCTGCGAGACGGCCGGCGGCTCGAGATTCGCGGCAACGGCGCGCTTCTCGGGGTGGCCTGCGTTGAGCACCAGCGCCATCAGGCACGCGGCGCCCAACAGCGAAGTGGAGACGATTTCGCACATCGTCGCGGCGCCGGAAAGCCCGCGTCGCCGACCACGATCGGTCGGCGTCGGGTTTTGCTCCGGCGGCTCCGGCATGCGGTGTTTGGCGCTCACGGTCAGTCCTTCCAGCGGCGTTGCACCAAAGGACATCGGCGCCCACCGAATCAGGTTGTTGCCGGGGAAATTACCCGCGGCTGTGGTGCGGTAAACCCGGCTGTGCTGCCACCGGCGCTGTTACGGGGCTATCGCATACCGCGGCGCAGGTCCCGCGGGTGCGGTCAACAACGCGCCGACCTCGGCAAGCGACCCCGGGCCGGCGACCAATTCGGGCCACGGGAAACGCTCGCGCGTGCGCTGCAAGAAGCTCAGCGCCGCGGTCAGGTGCCGCGGTTCGTAGTTGTGCACACCCAGGATGGACAGTTGGCGGCGCACCACCGATTCGGCGTCCACCGCCACGGGCGCGTTCGGCGCGACCGAACCCGCCAGCACGGCTATCCCTTGGACGTCGAGAGCGGCCAACCCGCCTTCCAGCGCTGCCGGCAAGCCGGCCAAGTCCAGCAACACGTCGCACGTGCCGGCTCCGGATGCCGAACCTCGCGCATCGCCGGCGCCGAATCTGCGCGCCAGTTGCCTTCTGACCACGTCCGGATCGACGGCGGTCACCGCCGCGGCGCCACCGATTCCGGCCGCGGCGACCGCGGTCAGACCGAGCATGCCGGCGCCGAGCACGAGCACCCGTCGCCCGTTCAGGTCTCCCGCGCGTTCGATCACGGACATGACCGTGGCCGTCGCACAGGCCGCCGGTGCGGCGACCGCGTCGATGAGGTCGTCGTCGACCACCGCGATGGGCAAACCGCGGGGAAGGAAAACGTGTTGGGCGTAGCCGCCGGACAGTCCCCATTCGGAGTCCAGTGCCTCATGGCCGGCCTTGCGCACGACGCGGCACTTCGCCGTGACGCCCGCGCGACACCGGTCGCAGGTGCCGCAGGGCAGCGTCACGCACCAGATGACGCGTTGACCAACGCGCAAAGCCCGGCCGTCTACGGCCGCGGGCCGGCCGCCGCCCAGCGCCACGATCTCACCGACGGCCTCGTGACCCAGGATCGACGGGCACGGCTGGCGGCGCCGCCCACCCACGGTGTGCCTGTCGCTGCCGCACACCGTGGCGAGCCGGACTCGCACCAACACATCGCCCGGCCGCAACGGCGGAACGGGCACCGATTCCACCGAGACGTCGGGACCGCCACGCCACACGGCCGCCAGCGTGTGCGCGACCGGCATCGGCTGCGTCACGAGGGGCCGGCCGCCAGGTTGCTGGCCTCGAGGAGCGCGGGCAGGTCGGCCACGGACGCGAGCAGATGGGTGTGTCGATACCTGCCGAGCTCGACGGCGTCGTCGGCCCCCGACAGGACGCCGACGACAAGCGCCGCACCCGAGTTGGTTCCGGCTTGTAGGTCGCGCGGGGTGTCGCCGGCGACGAGTACCCGGGACACGTCGGTGACACCGAGCTTCTCCATGGCCCGAAAGATCATGAAGGGCGCTGGGCGTCCGGCCGCGACGTCACTGCCACACACGACCGCGTCCACGGTCGACTCGCCTTCCCAGCCCAGAGCGGCTAACAACGAATCGACGATGTCACGGTCGAACCCGGTGGTGAGAGCGATCCGGATACCTTCGGATCGCAGCGCGGCCATCGCGTCGGTGATGCCGGGCAGCGGGCGCGGCGGAGAGGCCGCGTAGGCGGACGTCAGCCGGGCACGGAAGTCAGCGACGACGGCGTCCAGCAGGTCCGCGTTCGGCGGGGCGCCACCTGATGGGGTGAGCAGCGCCCGCAGCGCCTCGTGCTTTGCCGCCCCGTGCCAGCGTGCGATGTCGGCCTCGGACGGCGACGCTCCGTAGGCGTTCGCCGTTTCGGCGAGGACCCGGTAGACCTGCTGGCCCTCGTCGATGGTGGTGCCGGCCATGTCCAACACGGCCAGTTCGACCCGGGTGGTCATCGGGCGTCGACCTCCGTTCCCGGCCTGGCGTTTCGGCTCAGGGCGCAGCGCGCGTCCAAGGTGTTCTCCAGCGTGAAACTGACCATGCCCGGCAGATAGCGGTCGTCGTGGTACTCGATGACCTCACCATCGGCGCCCCGGGTACTCCGTTGCTGCCGCAGTAGCGGATCGCCCTGCGCCACAGCGAGATACGTCGCATCGATCCGGTCGGCCGCGACCGCGTCGATGACGTGCGAGGCGGTCGAGAACCGCACTCCCTGCGACAGCAGGTAGGCCCACAGCGACCCCGAGTCGCAATCGAAGTCGAACAACCGGCGACCGACGTGCTCGACGAAGGTCGCTCGTTCCAGCATCGCGGGCTCGCCGTCGAGGTAGCGCAACCGCAACATCTGCACGACCGGGGCTCCCTCGTCGAGATGCAGTACCGAGGCCGCGTGTTCGTCGGCTCGGCGCCAAGCCAATTCGAGCGTGCGCTGTCCGGGCGTGCGCCCAATCGAATGGGCCCACGCGGAATAGGACAGCAGCGTGTCGAACGGCTGGCCGACCGACGCCGTACAGACGACGGGCCGTTTCCCGCGGCCGCCGGCGATGACGCCCTCGGCACGCAAGGCGGCCAGCGCCTGGCGGACAGGTCCGCGTGACGCTTTCCAGCGGTCACAGAGTTGGGATTCCGACGGAAGCTCGGAACCCACGGGCAGGTCTCCGACCCGGATCTGCTCCCGCAGGCTGTCGGCGATCATCTCGTGCAGCGCCATTGCCATGTACTTGACTATACATGTCGCCGGAACGGCGCTCGACCCGCTGGCCACTGAATATCCTTGAGGTTACTAATCATTGAACATCAACATAAATGGCGGTACGTCGTTGACTTGCGTCTAGCGTGTGGTGGACGGTACTTATCATGACAAGTCCCGGACCGCGGCGCGACGCCATGCCCTCCGCATCGGCCCATGCCGGCGTCGCCAAGTCGATCGACGACGCGAAGCTCGACATATTCCACTTCAAGGCCGCGGCGACCGCGGGAGCCGGATTCTTCACGGACTCATACGATCTCAACGTGATCGGCACGGTCACCCTGCTGGCCACCCCGCAGTTCCACCTCACCGGCGGGCAGATTTCGATGCTGACGAGTTCGACACTGCTCGCAGTCGCGTTGGGCGCCATAGCCTTCGGTCGCCTCGGCGACATGCTCGGCCGCCGCCGCGTCTACGGCTTGGAAGCGGTCCTGATGATCATCGGGGCGCTGCTCTCCGCGTTCGCTCCCAACTTCACCATCCTGCTCGTCGCGCGGCTGATACTCGGAATCGGCATCGGGGGCGACTATCCCGCCAGCGGCGTCATCATGGCCGAATACGCCAATCGGCGAAACCGCGGTCAGCTGGTCGGCCTGACCTTCATCTTCTACGTGTTCGGCCAAGTCGCGGCATATCTTGTCAGCCTGCTCGTGCTGGCCATCGGCGTGCCCGACCACATCGCCTGGCGACTGATACTGGGGATCGGCGTCATCCCGTCCCTGCTGGTGCTGTATCAGCGTCGCCACATGCCCGAGTCACCGCGCTGGACGGCCGAGCGTGGCGACGAGCAGCAGGCGCTGAAAGACTTTGCGGCGTTTGCTCAATCGCGCGCGACATTCGCCTCACCTGCCGTCGGCGCGACGCCCGCCGCCAAGATCGGACTGTCCAACCGCAAGCTCCTCACGGTCCTGTTGGGCACCGCGGGTAGCTGGTTCTTCTTCAACGTCGCCGTCTATGGCAGCTACGTCAGCCAACCACTGCTCATCAAGCACATCACGCCCCACGGCAGTGTGCTGTCCAACATCGCCCTGAACGCGGTGCTCGTCATCTGTTTCGGCCTCGGCGGCGCGATCGCGGGCCTGCTGGTGCTCGACCGGGTGCCACGACGCAAGTTGCAAGGGCTCGGGTTTGGCATCTGCGCGCTGGCAATGCTGCTGATAACGGCCTTCCCGATCATCAGCGCCTCGGTAGTGCCGTTCGCGATCGTGTTCGGCATGTCGTTGTTCGGGGTCGCCTTCGGACCCAACTACACCACCATGCTTCTCGCCGCGGAGTCCTATCCCACCGCGGTGCGCAGCACGTTCCACGGCCTTTCCTCCGCCATCGCGAAGGTCGGGGCGTTCCTGGGTGCGCTGTTCGTGCCGCTCCTGCTCAGCGGAGCCGGGTTACGAGCGGTGACCCTGTTGGGGTTTTGCTGCTACGCGGCGGGTATCGCCACCACCGTCTTGGTACGCGAACCCGCGGGACTGGCGCTCGACGACGTCAGCGATGGCCTTCGCCGCCGCGGCGCACGAACCGGCGTGACAACCGAAACCCCTGCGCCGGAACGGCTTTCGGCCTGATGGTCAGGTGCGAAGTCAGCTCTTGGTGAGGGTGAACTGCGCTACGTCGGTGTAGCCCTCGCGGAACAGGTCCGCGCATCCGGTCAGGTACTTCATGTACCGGTCGTAGACCTCTTCGGACTGGATCGCGATGGCCTCGTCCCTGCGCGCCTCCAGGGCGGCCGACCAGGTGTCGAGCGTGCGGGCGTAGTGCAGGCGCAGCGGCTGGTAACGGTCGAGGCTGAAGCCGGCGCGCTCGGCGTGCTCGACGACGCCCTTGGCCTGGGGCAGGTCACCGCCCGGGAAGATCTCGTCCATGATGAATTTCATGAACCGGATCTTGGTCATGGTGATGGGCAGCCCGCGCTCGGCGAATTCCTCGTCGCTGGGCTTGATGATGGTGTGCAGCATCATCACCCCATCGGCCGGCAGCGCCTCATAGGCCATCTTGAAGAAGTCGGGGTACCGGTCCCGGCCGAAGTGTTCGAATGCGCCGATCGACACGATGCGGTCGACCTTCTCGTCGAACTGCTCCCAGCCCTGCAGCAGCACCCGCTTGGACCGCGTCGAGGGGTGGCTGTCCAGACGGCGCTGCACGTGCGCCTGCTGGTTGCGGCTCAGCGTCAGGCCGACCACGTTGACGTCGTAACGCTCGAGCGCCCGGACGATCGTGGTGCCCCACCCGCACCCGATGTCGAGCAGCGTCATGCCGGGCTGCAGGCCGAGCTTGCCGAGCGAGAGGTCGACCTTCGCGTACTGCGCCTCTTCCAGCGACATGTCCTCGCGCTCGAAATAGGCGCAGCTATAGGTCCGCGTCGGGTCCAGGAAGAGCGCGAAGAATTCGTCGGACAGGTCGTAGTGCGCTTGTACGTCCTCGAAGTGCGGTTCCAAGCTGACGGCATCGCCGGGTTTTTCGGACAAGGCACAACCTCTGACTGGTTCTTATTGTTTTACCGGGTGCGATCGAAGCAGATCGCCTGACTGACGCCCCAGTGTATCCGCCCGGATGTCCGCGCCTGCCCGGCGAGTTGCTGTTCAAGGCGCCGAGCCTGCGGACGGGGGCCGACGCTGTTGCCCGCACCGCGACGTCACCGGATGACTGACGCGGGCGTCAAATTGGTATCGAGCTGCGGGGCAGGTGAACTCGACGAAGGCGTACGATCCGGCTGGCTGGACGCGGTTGACGGATCCCGCGCCGGGTTGTTATCTCAGCTGATGAACCGGGTAAGCCCCGGGCTGACCGGTGTTCAGAGAGGCGGAACTCTCCGATGGCTGACATCACCATGTTGATCCTTGCCGACCATGAGTGGTTCCGCGAGCAGTTCGCGCTGCTGGACGACCTGCAGGCGCACAGTCCCGACGACCGGGCGGCGCTCAAGCGGGTATGGCGTCCGCTCGCCGACAAGCTGGACGTGCACGCCTACATCGAAGAAAAGATCTTCTACCCGCAGTTGCTCAAACGCGGGGGCGAGGACGCCGAAGGCGAGACCCTCGACGCGATCGGTGATCACAACGACATCCGCGACGGCGTGCGCGAGGCCAACGCCGCCCCGCTCGGCAGTGACCAGTGGTGGGCGGCGGTCGGGCGAACCCGGGTGGCCAACGACGATCACATGGGTGAAGAGGAACGAGAAGGGCTGTCGGATTTTCGCCGCAACGCCCCCATCGGGCTTCGCGATGCGCTCGGGCGCCAGTACAGCGAGTTCATGGCCGAGCACCCCACCACCGAGGGGCTGCCGATCGAGGATCGCGACCCGCGTCGCTACGTCGAGCAGTTCGAGGAGACGTCCCAGACCAAACCCACCGACTTCTCGCTGCGCATCGGGAGCCTCAAAGGCCAGTGAGGCGTCCGCGACCGCCGGGACGTGACGCGAATAACCAATCCGGCGCCGGCGTTGCCGTCGCACCGTCGTCGCCGCTCGCGAGGCGGGTCTAGCTGGCATTTGCCGGACGCGACCGCGCCCGCGCATGCGTTCGCCGGACCGTCGCGCCAGCCCGCCGACACGCGCGATTACCCGACCCCGCTGGTTCGTCCCGGGAATGTTTCGGGTAAGCCATCAGTCGATGGGTACTCGACGCCGCCGGAGGAAATGGGCACGTAAAGACATCAGGGTCGCCGATCCGGCGATGCGGCAGACCATCATGGGCACCGCGATCGGCAACTTCATGGAGTGGTACGACTTCGGCGTCTACGGCTATATCGCGACCACGATCGCGCAGGTGTTCTACCCCGGCAAGAGCGTCAGCGGCGTCCACCTGATCGCCACCTTCGGCACGCTGGCGGCGGCCTTCGTGGTGCGGCCGCTCGGCGGCTTCATCTTCGGTCCGCTGGGCGACCGCATCGGCCGGCACCGGGTGCTGGTGGTGACCATCCTGATGATGACGATCAGCACGACCATGACCGGGCTGCTGCCCACCTACAGCACCATCGGGATCTGGGCGCCGATCCTGCTCGTCATCGCCCGAATATTTCAGGGCCTGTCCACCGGCGGTGAGTACGTCGGCGCGATGACCTACCTGGTCGAACAGGCCCCCGACCACAAACGCGGCATGATGGTCGGGTTCTTGCCGATGGGCAACCTGGTCGGCTTCGTCCTCGCCGGGTTGCTGGTGACGGGGCTGCAGACCTGGCTGCCGGACGACGACATGCTGGCGTACGGCTGGCGGATTCCGCTGCTGCTGGGCCTGCCCTTCGGCCTGGTCGCCCTGTTCTTGCGGCTCCGGCTCAAGGAGTCCTCCGCCTACCAGAGCGCGCACGACGATGCGCCCTCGGCGAACGACCAAGGCGGCCAGCAGATTCGGCGGACGATCGCGGCCCAGTGGCGTCCGATGCTGATCTGCGCGGCGCTGGTGCTGACCTCCCAGGTCGCCGACTTCATGCTCACCGGGTATCTGCCGACATATCTGCGGCTGTTCGTGCGCGTCGGGCACACCGCCGGGCTGGTGATGATCGTCTCGACGCTGGCGATCTTGATGGTCACCGTGGTGCTCGTCGCCAGCTTGTCTGACCGCATCGGCGTCAAACCCATCATGTGGACCGGCTGCGGGCTGCTGATCGTGGCCTCGATCCCGGCGTTCTGGCTCATCCGCTTCGGCGGCCTGTACCCGGTGATCTTCATCGGCGTCCTGCTGATCGGCCTGATGGAGCTGTGCTTCGACAGCACCGGCCCCGCCATGTTGCCCGCACTGTTTCCCACCAACGTGCGCTACGGGGCACTGGCCATCTCGTACAACATCTCGATTTCACTGGTCGGCGGCGTTACGCCGCTGATCGCCCAAGCGCTGGTCTCCGGCACCGGCAACGTGATGGTGCCGGCTTACATGCTGATCTTCGGCGGCGTGGTGGGCGCCATCACGTTGCTGTTCACCCCGGAAGTCGCCGGCAAGCCGTTGCTCGGCTCCGGGCCTGCCGTCGAAACCGAGCGCGAGGCTCGCGAGCTCGCCGAGGACGTCAGGTAGCGGACGGCCCGCGCAGTTTCTTCTGTTTTTGCTCGTGGGCGTTTATTTGGCCGTGGCGGGCTATCCGGTGAAGATGAGGACCGGTTTCCACCAGCGGCTGCGCACGCTGACCGAACAGCTCGCCCAGATGTGCGCGATGGCCGCTGAGGCGATCCAGCAGGCGAGCGAGGCGCTGCTGGAGGCCGACCTGACGACGGCCGAATCCGTCATCGCGCGCCATCGCAGCATCCTCGCGATGGACGCGCACGTCGAGGAGACCGCATTCGCGCTGTTGGCCTTGCAGGCGCCGGTGGCCACCGACCTGCGCGCGGTGGTCAGCGCCCTGCGGATCGCCGCGGACGCGCGACGGATGGTCGAGCTCGCGGTCCACATCGCCGAGATCGCCCGTCGCCGGCACCCGTATCCGGCCGTCTCGGCCGAGGTGCGGCCATACATCGCCGCCATGGGCGAGGCGGCCGAAGCGCTGGCGCTGGGGGCGCGCGAGGTGCTGGTGTCTCAGGATCCGCGCAGGGCAGCTCAGATTCGCCGCGACGACGACACGATGGACGACCTGCACCGGCGCCTGCTGGCGGTGCTGAAGGATCCCGCGTGGACGGAGGGCGTCGCCGCCGCGGTGGACGCCACCCTGTTGGGCCGCTTCTACGAACGCTTCGCCGACCATGCGGTGCAGATCGCGCGGCGCGTCATCTTTCAGGCCACCGGGCGCTAGCCGATGCGCTTCGGCGCGGTGACAACGTGCCGCGAACGAGGCGGCTCAGCGGTCAAGCGTGACGCAGCACCAACAACTCGCCGGTCAAAGTTCCATCCTCGAGCAACCGACCGATCGTCGAACTCTGACGTTCGGCCAACTGCCAGGTCTCCGTATCCCCATGCCGGTCGGCGAGGACACGCTCCACGGTGTCGACCCGCTCATTCCATGCGTCCTCGATCGGCGGAAGGTCCTGCGTGCCGAGTTGCCGCTCGACGTCGAGCGCGGCCCTGGTCAGCAGCTCTCGCAAGGCATCGGGTGTCGGAAAGTGGTTGCCCTCCAGCGCATTTGGCGGTATGTCGCGATGCGCGACGAAAACGAGCAACCCGACGCGCCCACCCGGCCGTACCACGCGGCGCAGCTCGGTGAGCAACGCGAGTTGATCGGGGGTGGTACACAGCACGCCCAGTGCCCAGGCGGCGGTGAAACTCGCGTCCCTCATCGGTAGGGCCGATCCCATCGCGCACACCACCGGAAAGCCGAAGAGTTTCTGTGCCGCACGGCACGCGCCGGTCTCCGGCTCCACGAGAACGGGCCGAACCGCAGTCGATCGAGCGGCGTATGCCGCGGGGCCCCCGACGCCGGCGCCGGCGTCCAACAGTGTGGCTTCGGGCGCCAGTTTCATGTGTTCGACGAGCCAGTCGAGGGCCGCCGGGCTGCCGCTTCCCCGGCAGCCGGCAGGGAGGTGGTAGTCCGGCCCGAGCTCGGCCGCCACCTGCGCGGTCCATTCGGCGACGGCGTCGAACTCGGCCTCCATGGGGTCCGTCATGGCGCCCCTCCTCCCTGCTCCCGGATGCGCCGGCCCACTTCTGCCTTGATCTCCGCACCGATGCGAGGTCCCGATGCCGAGGCCAGCCCCGAGACGTTCACCCCCTCGACGCCCTCGATCGACAGCAGCGCTCGCGCCTCGTCCACCGCCGCCGCGATCCCGGCCTCCACCGGATCCGACGCGCCCAGAACCCGTTGCGTCACAGTGGGATCGAGCTCGAGTCCCGGCAGCCCTTCCAGTACCGCCGCCGAGACGGTGTCGGTGAATACCGCTACCGCCGCGATCACCGGGATCGCCAACCCGGCCGCCCGTGCCGACTTCATGAAATCGGCGACCATGTCGGGAAAGGGCACGTGGTTGAGGACCGCCAGACTCGCTCCGGCTCGCTGCTTCTCGACCAACCGCGCGGGCCTGCGCTGTACGGGCGGGGCGGTAGGCGTTTCTGGTACCGCGGCGACGATGCCGACCGAAGCGGCCAGCGAAACCAGGCGAGGCCCGTCGAGGTCGAAGGCCTGCGAAACATCCGGGCGCACGTCATATCCGCGCCCATCGCCGGTGACGCACAGCACCGTTTCGACATCGATGCTGCGCAGTCCTCTCAACTCCTGCTCGAGCACCACGCGGTTACGGTCCCGGCAGGACAACGTGATCCACGGCGTCACACCGGCGTCGAGCAACAGCGACGCCATCAACGTGGGCGGGAAGTCGGGTTTGTTCTGGTGTTCGCCCACGAGGACGGCGTCGCATCCGGGCGCCAGGACCGTCGCCGTCGCCGCGATGTCGTCAGGATCGAACGGGGTGGCGCTGAAGTCGGTCAGCACCCGCGGAGTCCGCGCGGGTCGGGGGGCCGGGCTATGACCCGACCACGGCACCACGTCGTCGAAGACGCACGGACCCGGGCGCATCTCGCACTGTCCGTCCGGCCGCACGCCGCCGCACGGCCCGAACTCCATCCGCTTCGGACAACCCGAATCCGCCGGCATCCGCACCCCCTCGATCGTCAATACCCAAACGATCGCGCCCACAAGCGTCCCGGCGACCGCGCGATGTCGGGACGTCATTCGCGATTAGCAATCGTTCGCTGCGGCTAATACGAAAGGGGCATGTGCTGGATGGACGGCACAGCGGACGGAATGGGAACGCCTATGGAACCGATATCACCGATGGACGCGTTGTTCCTCATCGGCGAGTCACGCGAACACCCGATGCACGTGGGCTCACTGCAACTCTTCGAGCCCCCGGAGGATGCCGATCCCCATTTCGTGCGCGAGGCGTATCAGGCGATGCTGCAGTGCACGGACGTGCAGCCGTCGTTCCGTAAGCATCCGGCCTTCTTCGGCGGCATCACCAACGTCGCGTGGTCCTTCGACAAGGACGTCGAACTCGACTACCACCTTCGCCGGTCCGCGTTGCCCGAGCCGGGACGAGTCCGCGACTTGCTCGAGTTGGCTTCCCGGCTGCACGGCAGCCTGCTCGACCGGCATCGCCCGATGTGGGAGGCGCACCTGGTGGAAGGCCTGCAGGACGGGCGGTATGCGGTCTACACGAAGTATCACCACTCCCTCATGGACGGCGTCTCGGCGCTACGCCTGGTGCAGCGCGCCTTCACCCCCGACCCCGACGACGACGAGGTGCGGGTGCCGTGGAGCCTGGGTCCGCGTAAGCGCAGCGGGCGACGCGAACAGTCGTCGCTCTTCGACCGGGTGGGCCGCACCGCGGGGTCGGCGCTCGCCCTGGCGCCCTCCACACTCAAGCTGGCGCGCGCCGCGCTACTCGAACAGCAACTGACCCTGCCGTTCCGGGCGCCTCGCTCGATGTTCAACGTCCGGATCGGCGGCGCCAGACGGGTAGCGGCACAGTCGTACTCGTTCGAGCGCATCAACGCCGTCAAATCCGCCACCGGTACCACCGTCAACGACGTCGTGCTCGCCATGTGCGCCGGGGCCCTGCGCGCCTACCTCCTCGATCAGAACGCCCTGCCGGACGCGCCGCTGACCGCCATGGTCCCGGTGAATCTGCGCAAGGACGACGACGACCGCGGGGGCAACAACGTCGGGACGTTCCTGTGCAATCTCGCAACGGATCTCGACGACCCGGCCAAGCGGCTGGAGATCATCAGCGCCTCCATCCGCGACACCAAGGAGGTGTTCTGGCAGCTGCCGCCGGTTCAGCAATTGGCCCTGTCCGCCTTCAACATCGGCGGCTTGTTCTTCGGGCTGATCCCCGGTTATCTCTCCGCGGGCTCGCCGCCGTTCAACATCGTCATCTCGAACGTGTCGACCGGCAACTCAGACCAATTGTATTGGCGCGGAGCACGATTGGACGGAAACTATCCGCTGTCGATCCCGCTCGACGGGCAGGCGGTCAACATCACCGTGACCAACAACGCGGACAACCTCGACTTCGGTCTGGTCGGATGCCGCCGCAGCGTCCCGCACCTGCAGCGAATGCTCGGTCATCTCGAGGCGTCCCTGAAGGATCTGGAGCTGGTGGCGGGCGTCTGAGACACGTTGCGGCGCTGGCAAATCGCTGCCGCCGCTCACGAGGCAACGGTGTCGGTGGCGTCGGCGCGCTCTTCCTCCAGCCGGTCCTTGCTGCGCAGCAATCGCAGCAGCGTGACGAACAGGAGACCGCCCACCAGGTTGCCGACGACGGTGTAGCCGAACCAGCCCAGCCAATCGAGGTAGCCGAACGGCGCCTTGCCGGTGATGAGCGCGCCGAAGATGAGCAGCGAATCCAGAATCGAGTGGAACAACCGCAGCCCGGCGAGGAGGAACGCCGCCACCACGGCCGCGGCGATCTTGGCGGGCACCGAGTCGGTGCCGTGTTGCATCCGGGTCATCAGCGTGATCACCATGCCGCCGAGCACGGCCAGACAGAAGCTCTGGGCCGACAGCGGCGCGGTGGCGAAGTGGGTCGCGGATTCGACCGTCTGAGAGTGCAACTCGGGAAAGCCGGTCATGATCAGCCACATGATCACCCAACCGCCGACGAGGTTGGCAAACATCGTCCCGGCCCATAGTTTGAGCAGTTGCGTCAGGCCGGCGCGCTTGGCCGCCACGGTGACGACGGGGATGATGAAGCCCTCGGTAAACAGCTCGCTGCGACCGAGCAGCAGCGCCAAAAAGCCGATGGAGAACGCCAATCCGGCCAGCAGCGGGCGGTGGGTGGCGTCCAGGACCGACAGATAGGCGAGCACGCCGAGCGCCACTTCGGTGCCCCCGAAAAACCCGGTGACCAGCACACCGCGCCAGCTCCGGTGCAGTCGCTGGGTACCCTCGCTCAGCATTCTGCTGAAGGCGTCTTCGAGCTCGTCCTCGATTGGACTGTCGGTTTTGCCGAGCTGTCGTCGGATGTTCTGGCCCATAATGAAGTCCTCGCAGTTGAACGGCCGAAGAAACGGTCATATACCCATTTCCCTGGTCGTCCTGCGGCCGTGACGCGTTAGCTATCCCACATGCGCCATGCGCCGTGGCGGGCGCCGATTTGCGCAACCGCGGCCACAATCCTTTGTGGGGAATACCACAGCGCCTACTGTAAGGTCCACGGTAAGTCAGCGCAGGCGGGGAGAAGGGTGAACCATGCCAAGCACCACTGATACGCGCAGCCAGCTGCGGCCCGACGTCGATCTGACCGACGGCGCCTTCTACGCGGGCGACTCGCGACCGGTCTACCGATGGATGCGCGAGAACGAGCCGGTCTTCCGGGACCGCAACGGCCTGGCGGCCGCGGCGACCTACCAGGCGGTGATCGACGCCGAGCGGGCACCGGAGTTGTTCTCCAACGCCGGCGGTATCCGGCCGGACCAGGACGCACCGCCCATGATGATCGCAATGGACGACCCCGCCCACCTGCTGCGGCGCAAGCTGGTCAACGCCGGCTTCACCCGTAAACGCGTCAAGGACAGGGAGTACTCGATCGGCGCGCTGTGCGACGCGCTGATCGACAACGTCTGTGAACGGGGCGAGTGCGACTTCGTCTGGGACCTCGCGGCTCCCCTTCCCATGGCAGTGATCGGCGACATGCTCGGGGTGCTTCCGGAGGAACGCCAGATGTTCCTTCGCTGGTCCGACGACATGGTGACGTTGCTCAGCAGCACGACCGCACAAGAGGATTTTCAGGTCTCGGTGGACGCATTCGCCGCCTACACCGAATACATGACGGGCATGATCGCGGCGCGCAAGGCCGAGCCCACCGATGACTTGGTCAGCGTGCTGGTACATGCGGAGGTGGACGGCCAGAAGCTGGCCGACCATGAGATCGTCACCGAGGTGTTGTTGCTGCTCATCGGCGGCGACGAGACCACCCGGCACACGCTGTCCGGCGGCACCGCGCAGATACTCCGTCACCCGCAACAGCACCGGCGACTGGTCGACGACGTGGCCCTGCTACCCAACGGCCCTGCTACCCAACGCGATCGAGGAAATGCTGCGCTGGACCGCCCCGGTCAAGAACATGGCCCGCACCATGACCGCGGACGTCGACTTCCACGGCACGCAACTCCATCAGGGCGAGAAGATCATCTTGCTGTTCGAATCGGCGAACTTCGACGAGGCGGTGTTCGGCGACCCGGAGAGCTTCCGGATAGACCGGTACCCCAACAACCATCTGGCATTCGGCTTCGGCACCCACTTCTGCCTGGGCAATCAGCTGGCGCGCCTGGAACTGTCGATGATGCTCGAGCGGCTGCTGAAACGCCTCCCGGACATGCGGCTGGCCTCGGCGGACCCGCTACCGCTGCGGCCGGCCAACTTCGTCAGCGGTCTGGAACGCATGCCGGTCGAATTCACGCCCACGGCAAGGTCGGGCGCCTGATCAGGGACTGGGTCCGAGGCCTCACCGCTGCTGGCCGGCGAGCTCCGCGTCGGTCGCGTAATCCAGGTAAACGCTGGTGCCGTTGGGCCGGGCGCGGATGGTGCAGTGGTCGGACAGGCGGTGCATCAGCATGATGCCGCGCGAGGCGTGCGGATCGTTCGACTGCCTCGATGAGGGCTTGCGCCAGCTTCCTCGGTCACTGACACAGACTCGGATCGACTCGGCCTGCGGGTCGTAGCTGGCCTGGAGTTTCATGACGCCAACCTGCTGATGCGAGCGATAAGCGTGCTCAACGCAATTCGCCAGCGCTTCGTTGACTCCGAGGACGACGTCCTCGCGGATTGCCTCCGGCGCGCGCACCTCTTGCGCCAGCCACCGTTGCAGCGCACGGCGCCACGCCGCCACCGTGTCGGGGCGGGCTGTGCCGGCGAGCGTCAGCCGCACCGGCGTGGCTGTCTCCGGCAGTAGTGGACTCATGAAAGCCGCATACCCAGTTGCAGTTGGAGCAATAACCTTCTGCGAGTATCGCTTCGGCCACAGATCGATAGCCGCGCAGAATCACCAGGTCACGGCGTCGCGGCGGGTGCTAGCGGTGCGGCGACAGGACGGGTGTGACCAGTTCGCCCGTGCTGAGGTAGCTGTCGAGATTGCGGATCGCCAGCAGGGCCATGGCCCGCCGGGTCCGCGCGGTGGCGCTGCCGATATGGGGCAGCAGCACAACGTTGTCCAGGCCGATCAATTCGGCCGGTACGTGTGGCTCTTCGGCGAAGACGTCCAGGCCCGCTCCCGCCAATTCGCCCGCGGCCAGCAATTCCACCAGCGCGTCCTCGTCGACCACGCTGCCCCTGGCGATGTTGATGAGGTAACCCTCGGGGCCCAGAGCCCGCAGCACCGCGCGGTCGACCAACTTGTGCGCATTGCGGTCACCCGTGGTGGCGATGACCAGGACGTCCACCGACTCGGCCAGCTCCACGGGCGAATCGGCATAGCGGAACGGTGATCCCTCGATGCGGTGGCGGTTGTGATAGGCAATGGCACAGTCGAATCCGAGCAACCTGGTCGCGATCGCCGAACCGATCCGGCCCAGTCCCAAGATGCCGACCTGCAGGCCGCTGACGTCCCTGGCGTAAGGAAACGCGCCCTCGCGCGCCCATCGGCCAGCGCGCACGTAGCGGTCGGCGGCGCCGAAACGGCGCAGCGTCATCAGGATCAGCCCCACCGCGGTGTCGGCGACTGTGTCCGACAACACATCGGGCGTATTGCTCACGCCGATGCCGCGGCGTTTGGCCGCCTCCAGATCGATGAGATCCACGCCGGCCCCGTTGTTGACGATGACCTCCAGATTGGGCAACGCCGCCATGGTGTCCGCATCGACGCCGGGCGATCCCGACGTCACCAGCACGCGCACACCGGCTCCGTGCACGGTCAAAAACCGCGTGCGGTCGGGGCCGCCGGGCAGCTGCGGAATCTCATACCGGGCGGACAGCTCCGCTGCGAACGTCGGCTCCATCTCGCCGACCCTGAGCACCCCGCTGACTTTCTTCGCCGTCACGACTTCATCATCCTCGACGGCGGCATGGGGCCGGCCGGCCGGCGGTGGAATATCCCGACGACGACTGTGGTTGATCAGCGCGGCGGTGTCGGCCATTCCCCCGGGGACCACACCAGAACCGTCGCTGCGAGCGACCACTTGCGCCAGAGGCGAGAAGCCGGCACCGCCCCCAAACCCCTGGCCCGCGGGCTCGCGGGAGTTTCGTCTGGGAAGCAATCCCGCTATCGCGCGGTTGCACAGCGAATGCGTATCGGAGTCGTCTTTCCGCAAACCGAGCTCGGCTCGGACCCCGCCGTCGTGCGCTTGTACGGTCAGCGCGTCGAGGAACTGGGGTTCACCCACATCCTGGCCTACGACCACGTCGTCGGCGCGGACCCGACGGTGCATCACGGCTTTCAGGGCCCCTACGACATCGACTCGACGTTTCACGAGCCGTTCGTCATGTTCGGCTACCTGGCTGCTGTCACCTCGTTGGAACTCGTCACCGGTGTCATCATCTTGCCGCAACGCCAATCGGTGCTGGTGGCCAAACAGGCCGCCGAGGTGGATGTGCTCAGCGGTGGCCGTTTCCGGCTCGGCATCGGATTGGGTTGGAACGCAGTCGAATTCGAGGCGCTTGGCGAGTCGTTCATCAACCGCGGCAAGCGTTCCGAGGAACAGGTCGAGGTCATGCGCAGGCTGTGGACCGAACGGTCGGTCACGTTCAACGGCCGGTACCACACCGTGACGGGGGCCGGCCTGGCCCCGCTGCCCACCCAGCGGCCGATACCGGTGTGGTTCGGCGCCGCGTCGGATCGTGCATACGAACGTGCCGGTCGGCTCGGCGACGGTTGGTTCCCCATGGTCGAGCCCGGACCCGGGCTCGACCACGCGCTCGAGCAGGTGGGCCGCGCGGCCGAATCCGCGGGCCGCGACCCGAAGAGCCTCGGCATGGAAGGCCGGGTCAGCTGGACCGAAGACCGCGATAAGCTCGCCGCCACCATCGCCGCCTGGAAGGCCGCCGGGGCCAGCCACCTGTCGGTGAACACCATGAAGGCCGGCTTCGCGAACGTCGACGAACACCTCGCCGCCCTCGAGCAGGTTGCCGACGACCTCACATAGCGCCGCGGCTTTACCGGCTTCCCGCCGCGGACAACTCCTCGACCAAACTCAGGTGCGCGTTGCGGCGGCCGGCTTTCGATCGCTTTGGCGCGGGCTCAGTCGCCTCGACCGTGTCGCGGACATGGACCTGCCCGCCCGTAGCGCAGTGGCGGCGCTGCCAGTCGCTGATCGCTTGGTGCGCCGCGTGATCGAGATAGCTGGTCAGCAGGTGGATGGTGACCGACGTGCGTTCGGGGACCGACGCCAGGACGCCGGTCAACCGGGGCAGCGCCAGGAAGGTGCAAGCGCCTTCGACGACGACGTGCCATCCGTCACCAACGGGCTTGGCCTCGATCCTGGCGCGCACCACCCGCCATCCGGTGACGGCGACGGCCAGCGCGAGACCGATCATCACGCCGTGCAGCAGATTGAGGAAGACGACGCTGCCCACGGTCACCAGGTAGACGGCGAGATCGCCGTTGCGCAAGGCGGTTTCGATATGCGCCGGCTTCAGCAGCTCGATGCCGATGACGATGAGCAGGCCGGCAAGTGCCGCCGTGGGAATCTTTTCGACGAGCCCCGCGAACGGCACCGCGAAGAGCAATATCCAAATGCCATGCAGGATGGTCGATGCACGCGTCTTCGCACCGGCATTCACGTTGGCCGCGCTGCGCACGATGACACCGGCGATGGGAAGCCCGCCGATGGCGCCCGATGCGATGTTGGCCGCGCCCTGCCCGATCAGCTCACGGTTGAAGTCGGTTCGCGCCCCGGTGTGCATTCGGTCGATCGACACCGCGGTCAGCAGACTCTGCACGCTGGTGATCAATGTGACCGTGATGACGGCGATAACGACGGCTGCCCAATTGCCGTGCGGCAGCGACGGCAACCGCAGTGCCTCGAGGACGGAGCCCTCCAAGACGATCCGGGACACATGGAACGGGAAGATCATCGAGATGGCGGTGACCGTCACGATCGCCACCAGTGGACCCGGAACACTGGCCACCCGGGCCGGAACCCAGCGCCAGGCCACCAGAATGGCGATCACCAGCAAGCCCAGCACGACTCCCGGGCGGTGTGCGCTCACAATCTGGGCCGGCAATCCGGTGACGTTGCTCCACGCCGAGCTTTTCGAAGCGCCGCCCAGTAGCACATGAACTTGCTGCAGGGCGATCGTAATTCCGATGCCGGCCAGCATGGCGTGCACTACGACCGGCGAGATCGCCAGTGCGGCCCGGGCAATCTTGCTGAACCCCAACAGGACCTGCAGAATCCCTGCGATCACGGTGATGAAACATGTGATCGCCCAGCCGAACTGGGCGACCAGATCGGCGACAACCACGGTAAGCCCTGCGGCCGGACCGCTCACCTGCAGTGGTGAGCCGCCGAGCCACCCGGCGATCACTCCTCCGACGATCGCCGCGGTCAAGCCCGCGAGAACCGGTGCGTCCGAAGCGATCGCGATACCTAGTGACAGCGGAAGCGCCACCAGAAAAACCACCAACGAGGCCGGCAGATCGTACCGTAGCGTCTCTCGCATCCGATCGAGCCGGGACGGAGCCACCGCCTCCAGGTCATGTCGACCTGGCTGTTCCAGCTTGTGCACCGGCCCTCCCCGAATTGGTCTTTAGCGGTGGGCTTTCAGCTATCCGCCCGGTCACGGCAGGATGATCACTCGTAAAGCCGTGCGGCGCAGGCGGTTACAGATACCACGAACGTCGTTGTTCGGCTGGAGATGCCTGGCCTATGCGTTCGAAGGTAAGTGGGCGGAGATAAAGGGGTCAACCGGACGGGCCGGGCGCATATCGAATGCAAATTTTTCGGTGGCCATTGCAAGCAGCGCAGCCAGCCGAGGGAAAATGGTTACTCCAGAACGAAAACCGGGATTTGCCGCGCCGTTTTCGTCTTGTAATCCGCGTAGGGCGGGAAGGCCTCAACGGCCCGCTGCCACCACTCCTCGCGCTCGGCGCCGTCGAGCTCGCGCGCTGTCAACCTGAACACCTTGTCGCCATCCTGCAATGTCACGGCCGGATTCGCCTTCAGGTTGAAGTACCACAGCGGATGCTCGGGGGCGCCGCCGTGCGACGCGACAATGACATAGCGGCCATCCTTCTCGACCCGCATCAACGGCACGTAGCGCTGCTTGCCGGACTTCGCCCCGGTGACGGTCAGCAGCACGATCGGCCGGTCGAAAACCTCGACTCCGTCGGTCGTGCCCTGACTCAGGATCTGTTCGGTCTGGTCGCGCACCCAGCCCCTGGGGCTCAACTCGATTTCGTCAGCCATACCTACACCGAACACCCCGGATCCGCGACTCCATTCCCCGGGTCCAACTAAGGCGTACAGTCGAGTCGTCAACTTATATGAGCTAACTAATCGCGTCGCAGTCGCGGAGAGGAGATGGGTGTGGCCCGCACCGAGAACGACACCTGGGACCTGGCGTCCAGCGTCGGAGCCACGGCAACCGCGGTCGCCGCGCAGCGGGCGATCGCCTCCAGCCCACCGGATGCTTCGTTGAATGACCCATGGGCCGACCCCCTCGTCCGCGCAGTCGGCATCGACAGCTTCATCAAGCTGCTCGACAATCAGCTCGACCGCAGCGACGATCCGCTGCTGAACCGTCAGGCGGTCAAAGAGCAGATCACGGTGCGGACCCGGTTCTTCGATGACTTCTTCGTTCAAGCGACCGAATCGGGCATCAAGCAAGCGGTGATCTTGGCTTCCGGGCTGGACACCCGGGCGTATCGGCTGCCCTGGCCGGCGGGCACCGTCGTGTACGAGATCGACCAACCTGAGGTGATCGAGTTCAAAACGCGGACGCTGGGTGAACTGGGCGCCACCCCCAGCGCGGAGCGCCGCACGGTGTCGATCGACCTGCGCGAAGACTGGCCGTCCGCCCTCACCGCCGCCGGATTCGATCCTGCACAGCCGACCGCGTGGAGCGCCGAGGGACTGCTGGTCTACCTGCCGCCCGAGGCGCAGGACCGCTTGTTCGACAACATCGCGGCCGTTTCGGCGCCGGGCAGCCGGATCGCCACCGAACACCTGGACCTGCGCAGCATCCCCTCGGACTGGGCGCAGAAACTGACCGAGCGGTCCCGGCGCATCGGCTCCAGCATCAATCTGGCCGAGCTGTTCTACACCGGCGAGCGCAACACCGCCGCCGAATACCTGGGCGCCCGTGGCTGGGACGTCGATATACGGACAACCGAGCAGGCTTTTGCCGCACACGGGTTCGCGGTGCCCGACGACGAATTGGCCTCATTCGGCGACGCTTCCGGCTACCTGACGGCGACGCTCAAGTAGTTGAGCCCCCGACGGCCTCGGTTGCTGCGCAGCTGGGGTCGGTCGGCGCGCCAGTTCCCCAATCAATCCCTCCGTCGCCGTGCCACCGCACGCCCCCTATATCAGCGTCATTGACATATATCAGTGCCGTTGATATAAACGGTGGCATGACCCAACCGACGCAAGAGATGTTCGAATCCGCCTACCGGGGCGAGGCTCCCGAAATGGGCGAGGGCAACCGGCCGCCGTGGAGCATCGGCGAGCCGCAGCCGGAGATCGCGGCCCTCATCAACGATGGCAAATTCCACGGCGACGTGCTCGACGCCGGTTGCGGCGAGGCGGCCGTGTCGCTGTACCTCGCCGAGCGAGGCTTCACCACCGTGGGCCTGGACCAATCCCCCACCGCCATTGCGTTGGCAACCGAGAAGGCCGCCCGCCGGGGCCTCACCAGCGCGACCTTCGAGGTCGCGGACATCAGCGCCTTCACCGGCTACGACGGGCGCTTCGGAACCATCGTCGACAGCACGCTCTTCCACTCGATGCCGGTCGAACTGCGTGAGGGCTATCAGCAGTCGATCGCGCGGGCCGCAGCGCCGGGCGCCTCGTACTTTGTGCTCGTCTTCGACCGCGCCGCGATGCCTGCCAACGGGCCGGTCAATGCGGTGACCGAAGATGAGCTGCGCGAGGTGGTCTCGAAGTACTGGGTGATCGACGAGATCCGGCCGGCCCGCATCCACGCCAACGTGCCCGAAAGCTTCCTGTCCGGCTTCCAGGACTTCGCCGCCGACATTCGCGATGAGGACAACGGTCGCAAGTCCGTGGGCGCCTGGTTACTGTCCGCGCACCTCGGCTGACGCGGACCGGGCCGCGCGGCCTACGGGCCGTCCCACCCCTCCGGCAGCATCGGCGTGCGCGCGCCGTCGCCGGAGTCGTTGTCGCCCAACGTAATCAGGCCGGCTGCCCGCAGGTCAGGCCGAGGTAGCGTCCCGGCGAAGCCCCGTGCCGAGGCGCCGGATTCCGAGGGCAGGTGCCGAGCGGACGACGCCGGTGCAGCCGCGGCGGCCGTCTCGTCATCGGCCTCGATGAATTCGTAGCGGTATCCGGGGTCGACGACCGAGCGCGGGCGCCGGCGTGAGCGTCCATGGTGCTGCTCCGCCGCGGCCACCCCGGCGGCCGACGCCGCGTTCTGCGTGGCGGGCGCCGCGTTGTGGGCCCGGGTCTGCGCCGTCGATTCCATACCGAGCCCAACGTTGCCCACCAGGTAACCGAAGCCCTCGGTTCCGGTCACCGGGGCGGGTGGTGTGGGTGGAGCCGCGGGCGGCGCAGCCGCCGAAGTCGTGGGCGCCGGGGTCGACGCCATCGACGTCGCCGTTGCTACCGGGCCGGCCGGGGCCATGGGCGCCGTCACCGCAGCGGCCGACACCGCCGGCGGTTGCACGCCCACCACCGCGGGATGCGGCACGGCGGCAGGAACGGGCACGCCGGCCGGCGCGGCCAACCCGGCCAGGCCCGCCAAACCCGCCAGGCCGGCCACGCCTCCCAGGCTGGTAATCGACAGGCTCAAACCGACCTGCAGCAGCAGCGGCAGTTCCTGGAGAATGAAGCGCAGTGTCCGGATCGTCCAGTTGATGATCCGGTAGGTCTGCCACGCGATGAAATAGTTGACCAGCGCCGGGAATTGGGACGGATTGAGCAGGCCGGAAAGGTTTTGCTGTAACCAGGCCACCGCCTGGGCGTTGCCGTTGAAGAAGTTGCCCAGGTTCTGCAGGTACTCCGATGGACTCCAGTTGGGTTGGCCCTGCCCGGGTATCTGCTCACCGTCGGGCCCGAACAGCATTTCCCAGATCTCTTCGGGCGTGGGCAATTGGAAGGAACCCGTGCCGCCGCCTCCACCGCCGCCGGTCCCAGTGCCGGTGCCGCTTCCCGTTCCGGTTCCGGTGCCCGTGCCGGATCCCGAGCCGCTGCCCGCCTTACCCCCGGTGCCCGCTCCGGCGGCGCTGCTCATCTGCACCGCCGCGGTCGTCGCCTGGTAGGTGGTCATGGTGGTGGCCGCCTGGGTCCACATCCGCGCGTAGTCGGCCTCGTTGAGCGCAATCGGAATGGTGTTGACCCCAAAGAAATTCGTCGCCACCAAGGCCGTGTGCGTCGCATGGTTGGCGGCCAACTCCGGCAGCGTGGGCATCGCGGCCAACGCGGCGGTGTATGCGGTGGCCACCCCCTGGTGTTGAGCGGCCGCCTCGGCGCTCAGCGCGCCGGCCAGCTGCAGCCATGCCAAATACGGCATGTGCGCGGCGACATAGCTGTCGGCCGTCGGGCCCTCCCACACCGGAACCGAACCGGTCAATACGGAAGTCAACTCCGTTGCCGCCGAATCATATTGGGCGCTCAACGCCGTCCACGTCGCTGCGGCCGCCAGCAAGGGGCCCGGCCCCGGTCCGCTGCTCAACAGCGCCGAATGCACCTCCGGCGGAAGGGCCATCCACACCGGCGCGGTCATCGTCAGACTGCGCCCAGATATGTTGACGCACCCGCCGCGTCGCCGGCGGCGTAACCGACGCCGGCCAGACTCACGCCCAACCCGGCTCGACCCAACACCTCGACGCCCTTGGCCGCCGCGGCCGAGTGCTGGCTTCCCCGCTCGCTGAACACGGCGGCGGCCGCCAGCGACACGGGATCGGCCGCCGGTGGGACCACCAGCGAGACCACCGGCGCCGCCGCCGCATGCGCGGCCGCCAGCGCAGCGGTGATCGCGTCGACCGCCGCGCTCGTCGCGGCCAAGCCCTCGGGGATAACTCGCAGCGTCACAGCGGCCGCTCCTTGTATCGTTTTGTCACCGAACCGGCGCCGGCCGCCCTGGCCGCAGGCGGCCAACCCATACCTAGGGCCACCACCCAGGCGAGCACACCGGCTACGAATCCGAAGATCAGGTGCCACCCCGCCCGCTCGAGCATTCCGTTCGATACCCACGCCGACATGGCGTGCCATGAGGAGACCGAACCGGCAAGCGCGACAAGGTGAATGGGCGCAGCGGCCAGCACCAGTAACCACCGATGCGAGCGCACCACCGGAACCGAGCCCACCGTAAACAGCAACGCCGCCGCGGCCACATAGCGACTGCTCCACAGTGGATCGCTCAACCCATGGATCGGCAGCGCCGTAATCGACGACGCCGCGCCGACCGCCAGCACCGTCTCGCGTCGCGCCGTCACCAGCGCGACCGCCACCAGCAGGGTCAGCCAGATCAGCCCACGGTGACCGGGCAGCCCCAGGGGCATCCGGATATCGGTCGAGGCGATGATGACGGCGACCGCAACCAGCGGAAATGCCACCTCGCGAACGGCGGTGAATCCGGCCGTTGGGCGCATCAGCACGGTCATGCGCAGATCATAAGTCGCGAGCCCCTACACTATTCCTCATTTACGGCGAATTCACAGGATAGGGCCCGTAAATGCGCAGCGATACGCTTCTGACTCGGGTGGTTGCGGTTTTCGCCCTGGCTGCGGGACTCGTGGCGTGCGGCGCGTCGGAGACCGAGGTCCAGCTCGTCGTGCAGAACAACCACCGGGTGCTCGACCGATTCACCCTGTCGCGACTCGAGCAGCTGCCCCAGGTTCGGGTCACGACGCCGCAATCACACCGCGTGCAGCAGGGACCCAGCGTGCGTTCGATCCTCGACGCCGCGGGCGCTACCGGGGTCATCAGCGTGCGGGTGGAAGGGCGCGACCCGGCCCAGACCCTGACGGCCGGCGAGCTCGACGATCGGACCATCCTCGGCTTCACCAAACGCCACACACTCAAGCTCACCGGCGCAAAGCTCAGCCGCGATCAGTGGGTTCGCGACGTCACCGACCTGGTGGTCAACCCGTGATCGGCGGTACCGCGCTGGCCGGTGTCGACCTGCTGATCGGCATCGATGACACCGACAACCCGTACACCCCCGGCACCGGCCGGCGGGCCCGCGCGCTGCTGCGTGAGCTACAGGCGGCCGGACTCGGCTCACCCTCGGGCGCCACGAGACATCAGCTGCTCGTCGATGATCGGATCCCGTACACGTCCCATAACTCGAGCGCGTGTCTGGCCTGGCGCAGCCCCGCCGGTGATCCGCACGCGGTTCGCACCGCAATCATCGAGTTCGCCGGACACTTCCTGGAAACGGTGTGCCCGCCCGATGCGGATCCGGGGCTCGCCGTCGTCGTTCCGGGCGAACTCGCCGGCAGCGCGGCGCGGCTGATCGACTTCGGTCTCCGCGCCAAACGGGAAGTACTGTGCCCCAACGAGGCTCGCGAACTCGCCACGACACTCGGCATCCACCTGTCCGGCCACGGCGGCACCCGGGAGGGGATGACCGGCGCGCTAGCGGCGGTCGGCCTGCACCTGTCGGGCAACGACGGACTGTTCATCGCGTTGCCCGGAATCCGTAAGCTGCCCGACCGGGCCACCATCGAGACCGTATTCGACCTGACCCCGATCGACATCGCGCGCGACGACGCTTTCCGCCAGCCGCGGCCCGGCGAGATGATCGACCTGGGCGACTGGGTGCGGCCGGTCTTGCTCGACGGGCTGGCCGTGTTGCTACTCGAACCGCCCCGACCGCAGGGCGACGGAACCAGGTCGTGGCGAACGGCACCGCGCGCGGTGGTCAAGCAATACTGATTCCCCGCTCGATCCCGTGTACGTGAGCTGCGCGATCGGTGTCGGCGGCCGGGCGGGGGTTTCAACGGCCGTCATTCGGGCGAACCTGACGAAAGGCATTGCAGACGTTCAGAGGAGATCTCGGTGGATCAGCAAGTCAACTTCGACCCGCCCGCGGCGCCCGAGGACGCCCGAAAGGCAACCGAGGAACAGCGCAAGCTGCAGGAGCAGCTCGAGCACCAGGACGAGGATCCGAACGGCCCCGGATTGCACCAATCCCGGCACGACCTACCGGACGAGAGCACCCGCTAGTCGCCTCAACCTTGGCTCGGCGAAAGCCCGTTAGAGGCAAGGTAGTTCAGATTGCCGGACCGCCGGTGTGGACCGCCGGTAGTCGTGGGCAAGCGCTACGCCCGCCTGCCACGTCAACATCAATCCGCCCAGCGCCGCCGCGGGAATCGCCCATAACCGCCGGATCAGGAGCGCGTGATCGCACTGGTCGACATACTTGCCGCCCACGCCGACCGCGCTGGACGCCTGGGCCAGATCGGTGACAAAGCCGCTGCCGCACTTGACTTGCCAGCCGAACTGATCGTAGGCGTCGATGAAAACCGGCAGGTACAGCGCGAAGAGCCCCCCGGCCAGCAACACCACGGCAGCGGAGACGACCAGCGGCCCGCGGTTGGTCATGCGCCCCCCTTAGGTCATGCAGACGTTGGCGAAAAGCAGCACCGGCCAAGAGACGATCGAGCCGAGGAATGAGACCACCAGGTCGACGCCGTGCATGTCGTGCAGATGCTGGGTGTGGGTGCTCGACCAGATCACGCCGACGATCAGGTACGGCGTCCCCAGCAGGATCCCCAGGCCCAGCAGCTCGGCGATGGTCAGTTGGTACTCCAGGACTGAGCGGATCCTGCTGAGCATGGGCATGCCTTTCGCGCGGGTGCTGCCGGGTTCGAAGCCGACCTACACCGAAGTGCTAAGGACCCACCGCGTCCCGGCGTGCGGACTAGACCCATACATGTTAATGCCCATTCGTGCGATTCGGTAGTGCTGCGCTCGATTCGGCGGCGCAGTCACGCAGCAGCCGAACGCTCAGATATGGTGGCGCAAAGGGGCGTTCGGCTCGCGCTCGATGCATCGCAGCGGTTTGTTTCCAAGAAGCAAGTGCGGGAAGATTCTTTGCCGGGGCTTCCGCAACGGCATGTCAGCGGCGCTGCCGGCCACCGCGTGGCGCGCTCCGAGGCGCTGCGACCGGTCGTCCCAGCAGCGTGACCTCCATCAGGCGGCGCACCGTGAGTCCGGCGGCCGCGCTGGCGTCGGGGTAGACGAGTCGGCCGGTGTCCACCGCGAGGGCGAACGCGGCGTGGACGGCGTATCGCGCGCGGCCGAGCGTGAGCTCCGGCCTGGCCGCGACGGCGAGGCTGGCCCAGGATTCGACGGTGGAACGCTGAATGTTGTACAGCAGTACCGCGTCGGTGTCGGGCAGGTTGTGCCGCTCGGTGTAGTAGACGCAGGCTAATTCGGGGTTGGCGAACGAGCGGCTGACGTAGGCCTCGATGAGTTGTGCGAGCGCCTGTTCCGGGTCGGCGCTGGTGGCCAAGATGCTGGACAGGTCGCCGGAGAGTTGGTCGGCAGCACGCCGGTAATAGACGGCCAGAATGTTGGCCTTGCCCGGAAAGTACTGATAGATGCTGGCAACCGGGATGCCCACCGCCGCCGCGATGTCTTCCATCCCGGTCTCGCGATAGCCGCGTTCGTTGAACAGGCGCATCGATTCGTGCAACAGACGTTCATAGGTTCCGGCTGCGCTGGTCAGCGTCGCCGTGCGCGGCTGCTCGGATCCGCGACCGCGCTGGGTTGGCAAGTCGGCCCGCAACACCGCGGCCGAGATGTCCGCCAGCGCCGCGCGGATCTCGGAATTGCCCAGCCGCGACCGATGGTCGGTGATGCTGCCGATCACGCTCAGGGTGGCCGCCGACAGGATCCAGCGTTGCCGCGACGTGAGTTTCGGGCGAAGCCTCATCAGTGGACGCTGCAGGCGCCGGTTGATCAGTTTGATCTGTTCGGCCAGGGCGTGTTGATCGTCACCACGTAAGTAGCGGCCCTCCCAGCGATACAGTCCGCCGGCGGTGCGGTTGACGATCGTGGAGTCGATCAACGCACTGACCAGCGCGCTGAGCTGCTCTTCGGGATCGCCATCGGCGGGCAGGTCATCAGCGAACGCAGTGGCGTCGACCAGTTGCTGTCCCAGCGCCAAGAAGACTTCGCGGAACAGGTCGTACTTGCCCTGCGAGTGGCGGTACAGCGCGGCCGCGGAGATCCCGACCCGCGCCGCGATGTTTTCCATGCTGACCGCGTGATAGCCCAACTCGCTGAATGCATCGGTGGCGGCGCGGGCGATTTGGATCTTGCGGTCCTTCGGGCGCCGCTTTACTTGATCTGCGGAGGAGCGGCTAGCCGATGGCATATAGATCACCGTAGCCGCAGCAGCGGCCGTCGGGGCGATCGGTCGACAAGCGGTATCGCGGAGCCGGCAAGCCTCCCGCGCGCCGCTGGGCGCGGCGTCCTACCCGAGGTCATCAGACGTCTATCCCCGCTACGCCCCGCCGAATTCCGGGCGCAGGACCGAGCTCAGTGCGCTGAGCGGAATGTGTGGCTCGACGGCCCCTCCGTCCATGGACCATTGCTCCGATTGGCCGTACTGGATAGGCGAGTCGTGTCCCACCGGGTAGTCCGGCATGTACAGCACCAGCTCGTCGGGCGTGAGCGCCCAGGCTTTGTAGCCGCCCGAGAAGACCTTGTCCGGTGTCCACCGATCGAGGGTGAACGGATACGTTCCCGGATTGTGTTGCCATGCGGCATGGTCGAGCGCGTCCTGGATGGACGGCTCGGCCAACGGTGGAATTGCGGTCAGCGGGTCGAGGCCCGGCTTGGTGATGTCGGCCAGCTGCAACCGCCTACCGCCGGCCATGTCGAAGGTGAACGTGCGATAGGCGTTGTTGAATGCCGGGCCGTCGGCGTGGTAGTCCTCGTGGAAGGCCACGCTGAGCGCGCGTCCATGGGTGAACACCTGATAGTTCTCCTCGCCCCAGCTGTCTTGGACCATTGATGCGCCCTTGGTGCGCCAGTTGTTCATCAAATTCCGCAGGTATTCACGGATGGGTGGACCACTGGTGGGGTTCTCGACCAGGTCGCCGGGCAACGCCATCTTGATGTCGCGGACCGCCTTTCGCTCGGACAACACCGACGTGTGGCAGTACTGCCCGTCCCAATCGCCGCCGAGCTCGCCGCAAAACGACTGCGCCGAGGCCGATGCCGCCGGTGCGCTCAACACCGCGGCGGCCACCAGCGCCGCACCGGCCGAGACTCGAATCAACCGCATGACCGAAACGCCCTAGGGTAGTTCGACTTTGCTGGCCAGCCAGCGGCCGCCGACGTTTTCCATCGTCATCTTCATCCGACTTCGGTCAACCCGACCGTCGGGCCGCACGGCGTTGCTGACGGTTTGGTCGACCATCAACAACACCACCACCTTGGTTTTGCTCTCCGATTGAATCGCCGAATCCACGACGGTGCCATGGGCTGCGGCCTTGTTGTCGATGAGCAGTTGCCGAAGCTGGGCGCTGGCTTTGGTGTACGTCTCCTTGAAATCGCCTGTGGCCCCGTTGAGTACGGCCGAGAAGTTCTGGTCGACCTGGCCGGAGTCGATACTGGTGAGCACCTGGGCGTAGTCGATCGCGGTCCGCTGGGCCGCCTGCCCGGCCTGGTCCGCCGCGTGCTCGTCCCACAGCTTCCAGCCCAACCCACCGGCGAGGACGAACGCCCCGGCGTAGACGGCGGCGACAACCGCGATGCGGCCCCGACGTTTCCATCGCCAGGTGCGGCCTTTCGCGTCCTGCCCGTCGGCGTTCGCGGAGGCTTCCGGCTGGTCGTCAGGCGGGGTCTCGGTCTCTTCGCTCGTACTGCAGTCGTGGTCGGCGGTTAGTGTCACGGCGGTGTCTCCTTGCGGTGGTGAAGGGCTCGTGGGCTTAGTGGGGCGGTTCGATCGGCAGGGTCGGTCCGCCGTAGGGCGTGGGAATGGTGAAGCGTCCCTTGGGTGTTGGATCGGCGGTCTGGCCGAGGTCGGCGCCGGGGGGCGGCCCCGCGGTGTCGTCGCCGCCCGGTCGGGGCGCATTCTTGGCGCCCCGGATCAATACCTGGGGGTCGTCGTCTCGGCAGTAGGTGTACAGGAAGGGCTCGGGGTAGTCCGCCGATGACGACGGCCGCCGCGGGGTGCCGTAATCGCAGGTGTAACGCGGGTAGATGTCGGCGGTCGCCCACAGCCCATGCTCGTGCATGGTCGTCATCAGGGCCTCGAGTGTCGAGCCGCGATAGTCGGGGAAGACCGCGTTCAGCGCCGGCACGCGGAGATAGACGATCCGCGCGGTGGTGACCAGATTGGCCAGTAACCCGACCATGGTGTCGGAGTTGTCGTCGAACAGGTTGTCCACCGAGGACAGGGCGTGCGGGGTTCGATCGACGAATCTGCGGTAGCCGCCGTCCATCTTGTTCACGCCGGTCATGAGGTCCCCGATATTGCGGGACGTCGCACCCAACCCGGCGTTCTTGTCCGACAGTGTCGTCAGGACCACCCGGCTGGTCTTGAGCATGGTCACGGTCTGCGGCAGCACCGGGTCCATCGTCGACAGCAGGAAGGTGGCACCGTCGATGATGTCGGTGAGCTTCTGCGGCCCATCCTTGCTCAAACTCAGTTCGCGCTTGACGATTTCGAGCTTCTTCGGGTCGGTTTGGGCCAGCAGGCCGTCGGCGTCGGCGAGCACTTGCGACAGCGGAATCGGCGTGGTCGTGTGCTGTGGGCCGATCACGCTGCCGTTCGACAGGAACGGGCCGGCGTTGGATGCGGGCTCGAAATCGATGTACTGCTCGCCCGCAGGGGACAATCCGGAAACCCGGACCGGGCTGGCGGCGGGGATCCTGGTATTCGCATTGATATTCGCGATCACCTCGACGCCGGTGGGTACGGGCCGCAGCGATTGGATGCGCCCGACCCGGATCCCCCGGACCGCTACGTCTTGATTGGCCAGCAGCCCACCGGATTCGGGCAGCCGGATGGTGACCCGGTAGGTCGACTCGAAGGGGTCGATCCGCAGCGCCCCGATCGCCAGGTAGGTCACGCCGACGACGAGGGTCAGAGCCAGGGCAAGGCCGGACAGCCACGCGCGCCGCCGGTGTCCCGCTTTGACCGCGGCGACGATGAACCGGCCGAGGGTGTCGATCACCGCGGTGGTTCCGGAATCATGGGATCCGGCGGCGCTTGACCGGCGGGTGCCGGTGGAAGCGGCGGACCGACCGGCGTCCAAGGGCTTTGGCCCATCGGTGTCTGCGGGCCGCGGCCGACGACCCGTTCCTGTAGGCGCCACAGGACGTATTTGATGGACCCGATCATGTAGTTCCAGTCGCGGCGCATCGGTCCGTGGAACACGGGATCACCCTTGAATCCCCCCGTCTCCGCCCCGGTGCCCGGCCGCGAGCCCATCACCAGCCGGTCGAAGCTGCCGCGCACCGAAATCGCGTCGCTGGGCGTGGCTTTCACGAACGGCGGGATCAGCCTGTTGAGGCCGGCGAGGCTGGTATCGGGGCTCAACACGACGTCGTTCCATGCGGCGGCGATCGTGTTGGCGTCCTTTATTACGCTGCGGCCCGTCTTGTCGGTGCCCGCGATCGACGGGAATTTGGACAGCTGATGGGTCGTGGCGCCGAGTTCGTCTACCACGTCGGCGATTTCGTCGGCGTTGCTGGACAACACGTTGGTTGCCGGGCCGACGGCTTGCAGGATTTCGGAGAGCGCCTGGTTCTTCTGATCCAGCCGGTCGGCGAGTTCGGCCGTTTCGGTCACCGCCGCATCGATCTGCTCGGAGCGCGAATTGAGCTTGCTCAACAGCAGATTGGTCCGGTTGATCAAGTCGCCGAACGCGCGTCCCTGATCACCGGTCGCCTTGCCCGCGCCGTTGACGATGTTGGTGAAGTTGCGGACCGCGCCGCCGTTGACCAGCAGCGCGGCCGAGCTCAGCACGCTTTCCACGGTGGCGGCGGCACGGGTCGCAGGCAGCCCGATGGTGTCGCCGCTTTTCAGCAGCGGCGCGCGGGGATCCATCGGGGTCGGTGGCTTGATCGCGACGAACACGTCGCCGAGCGGTGTCGCCGATCGCAGTTCTGCGGTGCTGCCGGCCGGCACCCGCACGCCGTCCATGATGCGCATGGTGGTGACCGCGGTGTAGTTGCGCGCGACCATCGATTCGAGTTGCCCGACGTCGGCGCCGGCGAGTTTGACTTTCGCATGGGCTGGAAGGTTCAGCGCGTTGGAGAAGACCGCGTTGAGCAGGTATCCGCCATTGCCGATCCCCGGCGCGGGCAGCGGCAGGCTGGATAGCCCGTTGGTGGCGCACCCGGAACTGACCATGGCTGCGCTGAGCGCCACTACCAATTTGTGCTTGACGACGTTCATCGCTACTGCCCCATCGCCGAGAGGCCGTCGAGAATGTAGGTCAGGCCGAAATCGGGTCCGTAGTCTTGCAGTGTGCCTGTGCTGCAACCGAGTTGACGCAAGTGCATGAGATTGCAGAGCTCCTTGGCGGACTGGCTGTCGGTGAGGGCTTTGTCCAGCAGCCCGTGCACGCGGATCGCGCCGTTGTTCCGATCGACGGTGTTGTAGAGGTTTTCCAGTGTCATCGGGAGCACGTCGAGCATCTCGGACACTCCGCGCTGGTCCTCGACGATCGTCTTGGCGACGGTGTCGCCGTTGCGGACCGCCTGCTTGAGGTTGTCCCGGTTCTGCTCGATCAGCGTGGTGACTTCCTCGAGGATGCGGTTGATGGTCCGTCCGGTGGCGCCGGTGCCGAACTTCTCGTCGGCGAGCATCTGGCTGAGTTGGCGTGTGGTCGAGCCGAATTGACGCACTTTGGTGTCGTTGCGGGCGGCGGCCTCGGTGATCGAGCTGAGGTCGGTGATAATCGTGGTCAACTGCTCGCGGGTGGTCCCGCCCCGCTCGGAGCTGAGCCGCAGGGCATTGGAGAGTTGGTCGAGAGCGGACAGGATCTTCTTGCCGTTGCCGTCGGTGATGGCGACCGCGGAGTCACTGAGGTCGGCGACGGGGCCCCCACCCCTTCCGTCGCCCTTCAGCGATTTGGACACCTTGTCGAGCATGTCCAGCACGCGGTCGAAAGCCACCGGCGTCTTGGTTCGGGTGAGTCCGATCGTGTCGTGGTTCTTCAGCACCGGGCCGCCTCGGTAGGGCGGAGTGAGTTCCACCTGCCGGTCGGTGAGGATGGAGGTCGTGATGGTGACGGCGCGGGCGGCCGCCGGGATCTTGACCTTCTTGTCCACCGTCAACTCGGCCTCGACGTAGCTGCCCTTGGACGTGACCTTGCTGACCTTACCCACCGGCATGCCCAGCACCGCCACCACGTTCCCCTCGTAAAGCCCAGCGGCGCTGTCGAATTGCGCGATCACCGTCATGGTGTCCAGGCGCGACTTCACGTAGTGGCCGACCAGCCCTACGGCGATGGCGGCCAGCGCCGCGACCGCGACACTTACGGCGATGAGTTTGCGCCTGCCGGTGGTCATTTGCAGTCCTTGAAGTACTGGATCATCTTGAACTCTTTGGCGCGACCGCTGATGGCACACATCCATGAATCGATGGCGAGACCATTGGGAAGGTTGAACTCGACGACCGGCCCATAGCCGGTCGCGTTGGTCAGACCGCGCAGGGCCACGGGGGCGACTTGCAACAGGTTTCGCAGCAAGTCGTCGTGCTGGCCGACCATGTTCGTCAGCTGGTGCAGGTTTGCGAACAGCTCGTCGAGCAGCGGCCGGTTGTTGACGACGATCTTGTCGAGCTGGTCGACGAGGTCCGTCAGTCCGGCGAACATGGCGTGAAAGGTGGCCTCCCGGGCCACCAGGTGCCCAAGCAGATCCTGGCCCTGATCCATCAGATGGCCGATGTTGGTCTGCTGGCGCCGCAGGGTATTGACCACTCGCTGAGTGCTTTTCAGTAGCGTGCCGAGTTGGCCCCGACGGTCCGCGGTGATGGTCGACAGGGTCTGCAGATTCGCGACGGCCTGCGGTATCAGTGGCGGTACGCCGCCAAGCTGCTTGCCCAGCACCGCGAGCGACTGCGCGAACTGGTCGGAATCGACCTGCTCGAACGTGGTGGTGGCGTCCTCGAGTAGTGACTGCAGGTCGTAGGGCACCTCGGTGTGGCTCAGGCTGATCGTCCTGGCCGGCAGCGAGCCCGGGCCGTCGGGAACCAGCTCGAGGTAGCGCGAACCCAGGATGGTCATCACCTTGATCACCGCGCGGGTGTTCTTGCCGAGGGTGATGTTGTCGCGCACGCTCAGTCCGGCTTCGACGTGATCGCCGTCGAGCTTCATGCTGGTGACGTGTCCGACCTCGATGCCGGCCACGGTGATCGGGTTGCCGGGTCGAAGCGTGGCGGCCTGCAGGAATTCGGCGGTGTAGTGGGTGTAGCCGATGCCGAGCAGCTTGATTCCCAGCGACACCGCGACGAGGACGGCGACCAGCGCCAATCCCGCCAGCCCCAGCCAGGTCCTGTTGTATGACTCGAGCGGACGACGCCGCGACCACGGGGCCCTGAGCGAGTCAGCCATTGGCCATGTTCCTGCATCGCGGGGTATGCCACCCCATGTTCTTTGTGGTGATCGGGTAGGCGTTGCCGGGGGTGGCCGCGTTGACGATGAATGTCGTGATGTCGTTGAGCCCCGGGAAGAAGCCGGTCGCGTTCAGGTCGCACGCGTAGGCGTTGCCGTAGGAGCCCTCGCTGACGGCGCGCGCGAAACCCTTGAGCAGCAGCGGCAGGTTGTCTCCGGTGAAGGCCAGCTGGGGTTCGATGCCGACCATGTGCTTGCTGAACCCGGGCTCTCGGGTGATCAGTTCGTTCAACGACGGGTCAACGTCGTCGGCGATCGCCGAGAGCCGACGGGTCACCCGAGCGATCGAACCCACCGAGTCCTGTAGCCCCGCGCGGCGGTTGTCAAAATTGGCCACCGCATCGCGGGTTTGGTCGAGTGCACGGTCGAGGTCGTCGTTCTCGCGGGCGACGGTGTCGGTGACCTTCGTGAGGTTGCTGATCAGATCGCCCAGGGATTGATCGCGGGCGGACAGCGTTCGGGTGATCGTCGAGGTCTGCTGCACCAGTAGCGGGATCGATGCCTGATCGCCTTGCAGCGACTGCAGGACGCCCTTGGTGAGGTCGTCGGCGTCCTTGGCGTTGAGCAGGGTGAACAGCGGCTCGAAACCGTTGAGCAGCTTGCCGACGTCAAACGAGGGGTCCGTCTGCTGCACCGGTATCACGCTTCCTGCGGAAAGTGTTGCCCTGTTGCCGATCTCGCCCAGCGACAGGCCCAGGTACCGCTGGCCGATGATGTTCTGGTAGGTCACCGATGCCACGGTGTTCTCGTAGAGATGCTGATCGTTTTCGACGATGAACGAGACCTTCGCCAGTTTGCCGGTGAGCTCGATGTTTTCGACGCGCCCGACACGCACGCCGGCCATTCGGACGTCGTCACCGATGCGCAATCCGTAGACGTCGGTGAACATCGCCGCGTACGGCGTGGTCGGACCGGCCACGTCACGCCGGAGGGTGGCGTACACCATCCACGTCACGGCGATGGCGATCGCCATGAAGATCGACAGCCCGATCAACGGCCCCCGTACCTTCACTTCGGCCCGCCTACCGGTTGTGGTTGCGCGGGTTTCAACGAGACGGACGTACCGCGCGCCACCGGGCCGAGCAGCAGTTGGGTCGCCACCGACGCCGAGCGTCCCTGCCCGGTGATCAAGCCCAGCTGGTCGCGTTCGTGTTGGCTGCCAACGGGTCCGACGTTGCCGCCGAATCCCGACGGCGCGACCGCGCCGGGTGGGCCGGGGTTCGGCCCCGGCGGAGGCGGCGGCGCGTCATCGGGATCGGCGGTTCCCGGGACCCTGGGCGCCGGACCGATGGGCCACGGCCACCACGGTAAGGGCGGGTTGGGGTCTTGCAGGCTGGGGTTCGGGTTGTACAGGGGCGGTCCGACCGGAACGAGGTTGCCGTCGGGCCCAACCTGGGTGCCCGGGGGCGGCGCCAGATCCGCTGGCGGGTGATAGTTCTGCGGTAGCAGAACCTCGGGCAGGTCGGGCCGGACCGCGATGGTCGGGGCGGTATAACAGCTGGGCCCCAGCAACTGGCCGTACCGCGGGCAGTCGGCGCGGGTGTAGGTGTAGCTCGGTGTCAGCGCCAGATTGACCCGCATGTTTCCGGTGTCGAGTTCGGGATCCCATACCTCTTCGAAGAACTTGTCGGACAACCGGTTCAATCGAGTGAAGATGGGCACGAACTTGTCGCTGTGCAAGGCGAATACGCCCAGGACCGGTGTGAGGTTCTGTGTCATCTCGATCAGCTGATCGGTGTGGTTGTCGAACGCTTGGCGGTTGACCCCGATGGTGTGATGTGAACCGGTGACCAGCGAGCGAAATTGCTCCCGCTTTTCGGCCAGCGTCTGCATCGGTTTGACCGCATCATGCAGCACATCGACAAGCTCGGGTGCCGTGGACTGCAGACCCCGGGTGGCATCCAACAGCGCGGAGACCGTGGTCGGCCCGGGATCGGTGGCGACGATGGAGTTGAGCTCGTCGAGCACGCGAGTCAATTGCGCGCCGGCGGTGAGTAGCGCACTCCGGCGGTTGTTGGTGGCGGCCGCCACGGCGGCCAGAAGCCCCACGCTGTGGTCCTCGCGGCCCCGGCCGGTTGCGGCGAGGATGTCACGCAGCTTGCTGATCGTCGTCTGGAAGATCACCGTCGAAAGCTGCTGGTCTTCGGGGATTCGCGCCCCGCTGCGGATGCTCGAACCTGGTCCGCCGTCGACGAGTTGCACCGACGACACCGCGAACACATTGCTGGGCACCACGCGCGCGGTCACCGCGCCCGGAATGTCCTTGGCGTATTCGGGTTTGAGGTTGATCTGCACATAGTTGGGTTTGCCGTATGCCGCCGGGACGACGTTGTCGACGGCGCCGACGAGCAGCCCGTGATACTTCACGTCCGAGCGGGCGGGCAGGCCGTCGCCCACGTTCGTCAGCTCGGCGACCACGCGGACGTAGTCATTGAGTTTTCCGGTGGATTTCAACAAGAGGGCGCCCGTGATGAGTCCCGCGATCAGCAGCACCGTGGCGCCCATGGCCAGCAGCTGGTGATCGGAGGGTCCCCGGCCGTCGAAATCTAGCGAATTCGGCATTCAGCCACCGAATCTCGCGCCGGCGTCGATGCTCCACAGCGCCATGGTGAGCAACATGTTGACCATGATCACGACGGTGATGCTGGCCCGCATGGCGTGCCCGGCGGCCACTCCCACGCCCTCGGGCCCGCCCGCGGCATAGAAGCCGTAGTAGCACTGCACGGTGGAGGACAGCCACACGAAGACAACGCATTTGAGCACGGAATAGGCAATGTCCTTGGCATTCAGCATCATCGTGAAGTAGTGCAGGTACGGACCGATGGAGCCACCGCTGATCACCTCGGCGACCACCTGACACGTCAGGTACGTCACCGCCAGGCACGCGATGTAAAGCGGGATGACCGCGATGACAGAGGCCATCAGCCGCGTCGTGACCAGGAACGGGATGGGGCGGATGGCCAACGATTCCAGGGCGTCGATCTCTTCGGCGATGCGCATGGCACCCAGCTGCGCGGTGAAGCGACAGCCGGCCTGCATCGCGAAGGCCAGCGAAGCCATGATCGGCGCCAGCTCGCGGGTGTTGACCAGCGATGAGATGATGCCGGTCGCGGGGCCTAAGCCGAGCAGATTGAGGAAGTTGTATCCCTCCACGGCGACCAGAGCGCCAGCGGTGAAGCCGAGCACCACCGCGACGCCGGCCGTGCCGCCGCCGACCACGATCGAGCCGTTGCCCCAGGCGATGTTGGACAGCAGTTGCAGGAATTCCGTGCGGTACTGCCGCAGCACGGACGGCACGGCGAGCACGGCCCGCACGAAGAACACCAGCATGTGCCCCAGCCGCATTGTCGGGGCGGCCGCGGCCCGATAGGCGCCGACAAAGGGGCGGGCCAAGGTGGGGACGTAGGCGGACGCCGTCATGTCACAACCCGGTCCTGGGATACAACGCGTTGTACAGCTCGCTGATCCCGACGTTGACGATCATCAGCACCAGAATCGATTCCACCACGGCGGCGTTGACCGAATTCGCGACGCCCGCCGGACCGCCCTTGGTGAAAAGCCCTTTCTGACAGGCGATTACCGCCACGATGGCGCCGTAGATGACGGCTTTGAGCAACGCTACGACCATGTCTTCGGTGGTGGCGAACGACGAGAAGGTCGCCACGAAGCTCCCGGGCGCGCCGCGCTGGAAGTAGACGTTGAACAGGTAGCTGGCCAAAAACCCGACGAAGCAAGTGATTCCGGTCAGGGCAACGCCGACCATGATGGCCGCGGCGAAGCGCGGCACCACCAGGCGGCGAATAACCGAAACACCCATCACCTCCATGGCGTCGGTCTCCTCGCGCATGGTGCGGGAACCGAGATCGGCGGTGATCGCGGACCCGACGGCGGACGCCATGAGGACCGCGGCCACCAGCGAGGCGGCCTGGCGAATCACCGCGAGCCCACTGGCCGCTCCGGCGAGTGACGTCGCCCCGACCTGGTTGGCCAGCAGGGCGAACTGGATGGAGAGAGTCACCCCGATCGGCAGCGCCACCAGCACCGTCGGCAGCACCGCCGTGGCGGCCATGAACGCGCCTTGGCGGATGAACTCGGCCCATTGGAAGCGCCCGGTGAACAGGTCGACCATGCAGTACTCGATGGTGCGCAGCGCGAGGATGTACTGCTCGCCGAGGGTGTTGAGTGAGGCCAGGGGGTGCCGCACAACGTACCCCGCGGACCACTCCTGGATAGTGGCCACGCCCTCGGACGCTCGGTCATCGGTGAACGGTCGCTGTGCCCCCACGGGCGGCTATGTTAACCACTGCTCGGCTTCTGCGAAAGATCCGACTCCGTCGACTGCGTCGCCTTCGCCGCCACGTCGGGACGCGTTCTCCCACGGTGACCCGTGGTCATCCCGCTGCTTCGCCTGGTAATGGCCCCTTGACGCATCGCGGGCTTCGCGAGAAGATCCCCTACCATGGCGCTGATGTTAATGATCGTTTGGCAATGAGATAGTGGTTCGGTATTCGGTGAGCGCGGGATATCGTATTCCTGGGGAAGAGCGGATGAATCTGACGAGGTTGCGACGAGCAGGTGGCGGCCTATCGTGCGCCGGTCCAGCACTGGCCGTTGCCATCTCGCTGTCCGGATATGCCGCCGCCGATGCCGGCCAGCCCCCGCCGCCATTGCCGGTTTTCACGCCCGCGCCCAGTGAATGGTCGCCGAACTTCGACATCTGGCCGTACAACACGTTCACCGCACGGGTGACACCGGAGATGATCGGCGGAATGTCGGACTCGTGCCAGTGGTTCAAGGCGCAGTTCGAACCGCTGATGGACCAGATCAACGACTTCAACCGCTACCTCGGCGACCGGCATGACGATTACTCGGTCGGCCGCGTGCAGGGATACGCCCGCGCCGTGGTCGCCAACATCGACCAGTCGACGGCGTTCCTGGCGCCTCGAGTCAAGCCACTGATCATTACCAACCAGCCCGACAACTTCGGACCGTACTCGCCGGTTTACGGCGGTGAATCGATGACGCACTTGGCATTTCAACTGTCGCGCATCAGCGACAGCATCAAGAGAAAGGATCCGTCAGGAGTCACCCACGCGAACATCGTCTCGGCCACCGGCTGGGCGAACGCGCTTCGCGACTCCGGCGCATGCAACTGATGAATCACCGCCCAGCACTACGACCAGTCGGCAACCCGGGAACGTGGTTGGTAAGCCGCTTTCGCCTCGCCGTAGCGGATATCGGCAATGACGCGACGCATCCACCGGCGCCCACGGGCGCCGATGCCGACGAGTCCGGCGGCGATGTGACGCCGGCCGACGTATCACCCGACACGAGCGACGACGCCGAGGAGACCGCCGAGCCCGACACGGCGGGCGACAACGAGGAGCTCGCGGACGAGGTGCGCCCGGATGCCCGAAAGCCTCGCCGGTTCAACGCCGTTCGCTGGACCGCCGCGGCCGTGCTGGCCGTCTTGATCGCGGGTTCGGGTTATGAGGGCTGGCTGTTGTTTCAGCACCACCAGCGGGAGGTCGCGGCCGCCCAGGCATTGGCTGCGGCCAAGAAGTACGTTCTCACGCTCACCAGTGTGGACACCAATGCAATCGACAAGAACTTCACCGACGTCCTCGACGGGTCGACCGGTGAATTCAAGGACATGTACACCAAATCCAGCGCCCAGCTGCGCCAGACGCTCATCGACAACAAGGCGGCGGCGCATGGGAGTGTGATCGAGGCCGCGGTCCAGTCCGCCACCGAAGACAAGGTGGACGTGGTGCTGTTCGTCGACCAGTCGGTGAGCAATGGGGCCGCCCCGGCCCCTCAGCTGGATCGCAGCCGCGTCAAGGTGACCATGGAGAAGGTGGACGGCCGCTGGCTGGCCAGCAAGGTTGATCTGCCTTGAAGCTGTTGCCCTAGAGTCGACTCGAGGCCGTGGTGGTCGGGCGACGCCTTGAGCGGTGGACACGTGTGCTGGTCCCACAGCAGCGGGGTCATCGAGCGCATCCTCCGGTGAAACCGCTGTCCGTGGGTGCGGCGAGGGCGGTGTCGAGGGCGTGATCGGGCAGTTGGAACCAGGCCATCGGCTCCGGCGGTGCGGGGGGCGGTTCGGCCAGCCGGCGATGCCACCAGCCGACGTCCCACCACGTTTCGTGTTTGAAACCGACGCTGCGGAAGGTGCCAACCGGGGTGAAACCCAGCGCTTCGTGCAAGCCGACGCTGGCGGAGTTGGGTAACGCAATGCCCGCATACGCGTTGACATAGCCTTGCGCGACAAGCACATTGAATAGCGCTACGTAAAGCCGGCGGCCGTGGCCTCGGCGGTGAATCGATTCGTCCAGGTACAACGAGACGTCGACCGACCAGCGGTAGGCCTCACGCGCGCGGTGCGGACTCGCGTAGGCGTACCCCTTGACTCGATCACCGTCGGCCACGACCAGCCAGGGCAGCCGCGCGAGCGTCCTCGTCATCCGGGAGCGCATCTCGTCGGCGCCTGGGGGCGTCGCCTCGAAGGAGATCGCCGTGTCGCGCACGTAGGGCAGATAGATCTGCGCGACCGCATTTGCGTCCTGCGCCGTGGCCATTCGCACCCTCATGACCACACAACGCTAGTCGGGCGGCGATGCTTCAGGAAAAGAATTTAGCCATGAGCTTTTCGGCGATCCACCGGTGTGCGGTGTTCTGCGAGGCGACGAGTTGCCAGCGACCGTCCGCCCGCACGGCCACGCTGGTGTTCACGCGGGCGTTGCGGCGACTGCGCCGTCGTCCCGCTCTGACCACCGACGCGTTCGCGTGGATCAGCGCAACGTCGGGTGTGAGAAATCGGACCCCGACGATGTCTACTCGCAGCTGTGTTCGGTTGAGCAGCTTCCTGAAGAGCGGAACATACGATGCCGCGATGGCGT
>NZ_LZLL01000175.1:0-1929 GCF_001669335.1 Mycobacterium sp. 1245852.3
GAGCTGGGCTTTCCCACCGCGAACGTGGCGCCGCCGATGTATTCGGCCATCCCGGCCGACGGCGTGTACGCCGCCTGGTTCACCGTGCTCGGCCACGGTCAGGGGGCGGGGGCCCCCGGGGCGATGGTCCCGGGCGAGCGCTATCAGGCGGCGGTGTCGGTGGGCACCAACCCGACGTTCTCCGGGCGTACCCGCACCGTGGAGGCGTTCGTCCTGGACACCGACGCCGACCTGTACGGACAGCACGTGGCGCTGGACTTCGTCGCCCGTATCCGCGGCCAGCACAAGTTCGACTCGATCGCCGACCTCATCGACGCCATGGGCAGGGACACCGAACGGGCCCGCATCACCCTCGCGGCCCAGGACTGATTCCAGGAGTCGCCGGCAGGCGTCAGGCGGCGAGCAGGTCGTCGATCTGGTTGATGGCCGAAGAGGCGCCCTCGACGACGCCCATGTCCAGCACCTGCTGCAGCGCCTCGGCGGAGGAGTAGGTGCTCACGTATGTCGCGCGAGTGCCGCCGTTGTGCTCGGCGAATGTGTACACATTCCTCGAGACCGGCAGGTCGGGGTTCGGGTTGAAGTCCAGGTCGGCGAAGCCGTCCAGGAAGGAGAAGCTCGTCGGTTCGTCCACGGCCGTGATCTCCCAGTACCCGGCGTACTTCTGGCCGTCCGGTCCGGTCATGAAGTACGTCGTGCGACTGCCGGGTGTGAGGCTGTGGTCGACGACGGTCGCCGGGTGGGACGGCGGTCCCCACACCTTCTCCAACTGACGAGGGTCGGCGTACACCTGCCAGATTCGGGCCACCGGCGCGGCGAAGTCCGCCGTGATGGTCAGCGTCAGGTTGTCCGGGTCGTGCTGGACGTCGGTCACGGGCATGGTTCAGTCCTCCTGGTTTGAGTCGGATGCGATGAGTTCGTCGACGCGGGCGATGCGATCCCGCCAGAGGGATTCGAGTTCGGTGAGCATCGCGGCCACCGACCGCACGGCCGCCACGTCACCGCTGGCCAGCTGCTCTCGACCGCTTCGTCGTTTGGTGAGCAGGCCGGCCTTTTCCAGCACGACGACATGCTTCTGCACCGCGGCGAAGCTCATGTCGTACTTGACCGCCAATGCGGAAACCGAGTGTTCCCCTTCCAGGGTCCGGCGCATGATGTCGCGCCGGGTTCGGTCGGCGAGCGCGTGGAACAGGGCGTCCACCCGGTCCTCCTGATCTACGGTCACCCGAGCAACATACAACCAAATGGTTGTATGTTGTCAAGGGCGCAGCGCTGGCCTGCGATTCGGTAGACGTCGCCGCCGCTGATAGACTCGCCAGCCGATACGGCGTGTGCTGCAGTCCGCGGCGGCCACGCACGAGATTTCTCGCGGCACCGATTGATGGAGTTAGTTCGTGGCGCTTACAGCCGAGCAGAAAAAAGAAATCCTGGGCAATTACGGCCTGCATGGCACCGACACCGGTTCGCCTGAGGCGCAGGTCGCGCTGCTGACCAAGCGGATCGCCGACCTGACCGAGCACCTGAAGGTGCACAAGCACGACCACCACTCGCGTCGCGGACTGTTGCTGCTGGTCGGCCGCCGTCGCCGGCTGCTCAAGTACGTCGCGCAGATCGATGTCGAGCGGTACCGCTCGCTGGTCGAGCGGCTGGGCCTGCGTCGCTGACGCAGCCCCCACCGGGGCGTTCGCGGCCCCGCAAATTCCGAGCGATATGGCGGGCAGGGGTCGCCCGTGTAGAGTGAGGACGTTCTGGGCCGGTTCGGCCCGAGCAAACGGTGCGGTCACGCAGATCCGCGTGTGCCGTTCCAGCGTGTCACTACGCACGTTCGAGGGAGCAGCCAGTCTGCATCGGGCGGTCTTCGGTAGTGGCTGCCGGGCTCTCCGGATCTGGGGCAGGTCGGCCGCTTCGATCGATGGCCGTAGCCGTATTCAG
>NZ_LZLL01000176.1:0-19914 GCF_001669335.1 Mycobacterium sp. 1245852.3
CCGACACCCGAAACGGATTGGCTCAGCAACGCCTGGCGGTGGTCGGCAAGACCATCAACGACTTGTTCGGCGCGGTGTACTGGACGCCGGTCAGCCCGGTGCGGTCGTCTGTCATCAGCGAAGACGTCAGTCCCCACAACCGGCCGACCTGGCTGGCGATGCCGGCGGTGACGTCGTCGCCGAACTGGCCGCGGGGAGAGTTGTCGGTGCCGGCCTGTTGCGTGGATTGGTCGCGCGACTGGGCCGCCTGGTTCGCCTCGGCGATCACCGCCGGCAGCGGGCGCGGCACCGCCAGGCCGGACCGGATGGTGGTGGTCAGGGCGGTCAAGATGACCTGGGCGTCGTCGGCCTGCAGGTTCCACGTCGTCGGCGGCACCAGGATCTGGGTGCGCGGGTCGTCACGCCGGAGGGCGTGCCAGAAGATCGAGCCCAAGGCGTCCTGGCGGCGTGCGGTCACCGAATCGTGGCCGAGCCGGACGGTGAGTGAGGAGTCCAGGTATGTCGGCGCCTCGGGGGAGGTGCCGGCGCCGGCCAGGGCGGCGCCGACGGCGGGGTCGAACGGCGCGACCGCGACCTGCGGGGTCAATCGCCGCGGCGCGATGTCGACGCCCGTCGCGGCGGAGTCCTGTGCCTCGGTGGCCGACAGGTCGGCGGCGGCGATCGCGACGGTGGTGTCGTTGCCGCTGAGCAGCTTGACCGCACGGTCGGTCAGGGGGCCGTCGGGTATCAGCGTGGCGCCGCGGGTGGAGGCGACGTCCAGGATTTTGTCGATGATGCCGTTGGCGCTCGTGGTGGCGATGGCGCTGAGGCCGGGATCGTTGACGCGCTGCACGGCGTCCAGATCGGCCTGCGCGTAGGGGAGCGGAGCCACGCAGGTCCGGTGCGCCAGCGCGCGCAGGCGGTTCAGCCATTCGGTCGCGGTGGCCTGCCCGGCGCCGGGATGGGTCGGGGTGCCGGGCAGCTGACCGGGTCCGTCGGGGGAGTTGGATACGACGTAGCCGGCGGTCATCGCGTTGACGGTGACCAGCAGGTCCGGGTCGATCGCCAGGCACAACGCGCGGCCGACGGCGCCGTCGGGGTCGACGTCGTGACTGGTGGCGACTTCGGCGGAGGCCAGCAGGATGTCGAGCCGGCCGCCGCTGGCCAACGAGGTGGCCAGGTCGTCGTCGACCAACCGCACCGGGATGGTTCCGCCCGGCACGCCGGGGGCCAGCCTGGGCCGGTCGGCCAGCGGCCACAGCATGGTCATCGCGACGGGTTTGGAGGTGTCGGGCGCGACGGCCGAGCCGATGTCGTCGGCGCGATCGGGTGGCACCCCGACCACGGGAAGCAGGAAGCGCGCGTTGTCCAGCCGCGCGGGTGCGCCGTAGTCGGGTGTGCCGTTGACGTTGACCAGGCTCGGGTAGATGCCGGGCTTTTCCACGCCCAGCGACGGCTTGCTCAGCGCCCGCAGCGGGGCCGACAGGGTGAAGCCGACTTCTTGCCCGCGCTGCAGTTCGGGCGCCACGGTGAGGAAGTCGGCGGCGGCCTGGTAGCCGTCGGTGTCGCCGTCGAGGGTGGTGCGCAGGCCCGCGGAGGCGGTGACGGCGCCGGCGTGCTCGAGCCGGACCATCACGTCGCGGACCGGTCGGTCGCCGATGTTGGTCACCATGCCGCTGACGGTCACGACGGGTGGACTGGTCGTGGTGACCACGTCCGGGGTGACTTGATCGATGCGGACGCGGACGAACGGCGTCACCCCGGGCTCGCCCGCCGCCGCGCGCGGCATCACCGGGCCGGTGAGCGCCGCGAGTCCGGCCACGATGGCGAGCACGGCGGCGACGCGCGCCAGGCCGGCCCAACGCAGATGTAGAGCGGTCACGGCCCCGGTCCGTGGCCGTTCTTCCGGCCGGCGGCCGGGTGGTCCGCATGCCGGGTCCGCGAATGTGTCTGCGGGCGGCGCCGCGGCGCGCTGGGCGGCAGCGGTGGAAGCGAGGCCGGGCCGTCGCTTTGCAGCTTGTCGATCAGCTCGTCGGCCACCTTGGCCAGGCGGCGTTCGTCGGCGTAGGCGAGCCGGGACGGCAGTTCACCCATGGGCACCCAGGCGACCTCGGCGACTTCGAGATCCTCGTCGGACAGCTGGCCGCCGGAGAAGCGCATTAAGTAGTGGTGCACGGTCTTGTGCACGCGGCGGCCGTCGGTGACGAACCAGTAGTCGATACGGCCCAGCGCGGCCAGCACACTGCCCCGGATGCCGGTCTCTTCGGCGACCTCTCTGATTGCGGTCTGCTCGGCGGTCTCACCTTGTTCGATGTGCCCCTTGGGCAGCGACCAAAGCATTCGTCCGCGCCGGTCGATGCGCCCGATCAGGGCGGCGACCTGTGATTCCCGCGGGCCGTCGAGACCGTCGATGACCAACCCCCCGGCGGAGGTTTCGTGGACGGTGCGCAGCTGGTCCGGTCCGCGGCGAGACGCTCTTGAGCGGCGCGACTTGGTGGCCGTCGAGTCGCCGGTCGCTTGACCGGTGGTTTGATTCTCGGACGAATTCGCGGCACCACGGCCCCGGCGCCGCCCCCGGCGCCGACGTGGTTTGCCTTGTTCGCCGTCCGACACCCAAGCGATAGTAGCTGGCACGGCATATTCTCCCGGAGATACTCGCCGCGCGGTGAGCGCGCGAGCTCACGGCGGAATGTGTCTCGTCAGAACGGGCCTATCGCGTGCGCGATCGCCCATACCCCACCGAAGACAAGCAGTGAGAGTGGTCCGGACAGACTGCCGAACAGCATTCCGCGCCCGATCTGGCCCATCGTTCCTGGGGCCTGCATAACCAGAGCTGCGATTGCCATGTAGATCAGGACAACGGGAAGCACAAAAACGATCGAGTACGGCATGAAGAGCCAAGTGGTGAACTCGACGACGAAAAGATGTAGTACCGCTACCCCGAAAGTGACCGGGCCATAGCGCGATTTCGATGCCGGAATTAGCGATTCATCGGCCATCACAGGACCTTTCAGCGCAGAACCACGTAGGCAGACACAGCTCCGCCGATGAGAAGGACAGCGGAACAGCTCGCGACGCTTAGCGAAAGGCCACGGCGGCGTGACGATTGCGCGGTGCGAAGCGCGGCGCTGATCAACAAGCCCTCGACCGTCGTTACCAACAGCGCGGCGCTCAGCCAGGGGCGCTCGCCCGCGTAGGCGCTGTGCGTGCCGAATGGCCACTTGCCCAGTAACCACGCGTTGACGATCAATAACGCCAAGAGGCCTTGGATGACGAAGGGCGCCGACAGCGTCGCCGTGCGCCAGGCGCGTGCATCGAGAGACTTCGATCGGACAGACGACGGCATGGCGTAATTCCTGACTGGCAGTAGCGACCGATTCTCGCGCGAGGTTACTGACGCTCAGCGCCCGGTCAATTCACCTTTGATGACGTGCGAGGCTCCTCACACGGGCTTTTCGTCCCCACCCGACTAGGCTGATCGAACGTGCCAGACGCCGCCCAGGATGCCGACCTGCTGACCGCCGCCGCGGTCGCTCTGAATCGGCACGCGCCCATGCTGGCCGAGCTCGGCTCCGCGTTCGACGCTGCGGGCCACGAGCTCTACCTCGTCGGTGGTTCGGTGCGGGATGCCTTGCTGGGCAGGTTGAGCCCCGATCTGGATTTCACCACCGACGCCCGTCCCGAGCAGGTGCAGCAGATCCTGCGCCGGTGGGCCGACAACCTGTGGGACACGGGGATCGAATTCGGCACCGTCGGCGTCGGCAAGGGCGAGCACCGGCTGGAGATCACCACGTTTCGCGCGGACACCTACGATCAGGTGTCCCGGAATCCCGAGGTGCGCTTCGGCGATCGCCTCGAAGACGATCTGGTGCGCCGCGACTTCACGGCCAACGCGATGGCGGTCCGCATCACGCCGGACGGGCCCCGTGAATTCCTGGATCCGCTGGGCGGTTTGGCGGCGCTGCGCGATCGCGTGCTGGATACCCCCGCCGCGCCGGAGGTGTCCTTCGGCGACGACCCGTTGCGGATGCTGCGCGCGGCGCGGTTCGTCTCGCAGCTCGGCTTCGGCGTCGCGCCGCGGGTCCGCGAGGCGATCGAACAGATGGCCCCGCAGTTGTCTCGGATCAGCGCCGAACGGGTGGCCGCCGAGCTGGACAAGCTGGTGCTCGGCGCGGACCCGACGGCCGGCGTCGACCTGCTGGTGCAAACCGGCATGGGTGAGGTGGTGCTGCCCGAGGTGGGCGGCATGCAGATGGCGATCGACGAACACCACCAACACAAGGACGTCTACCAACACTCGTTGACGGTGCTGCGTCAGGCGATCGCCCTGGAAGACGACGGCCCGGACCTGGTGCTGCGGTGGGCGGCGCTGCTGCACGACATCGGCAAGCCCGCCACTCGGCGCCACGAGCCCAACGGCGGCGTGAGCTTTCATCACCACGAGGTCGTCGGCGCCAAGATGGTGCGAAAACGGTTGCGGGCGTTGAAGTATTCCAAGCAGATGGTCGAGGACATCTCGCAACTGGTGTATCTGCATCTGCGGTTCCACGGCTACGGCGACGGCAAGTGGACGGATTCGGCGGTGCGCCGCTACGTCACCGATGCCGGTCCGCTGCTGCCGCGGTTGCACAAATTGGTGCGAGCCGACTGCACGACGCGCAACAAGCGTCGGGCCGCGCGGTTGCAGGCCAGCTATGACCGGCTCGAGACGCGGATCGCCGAGCTGGCCGCTCAGGAGGATCTGGCGCGGGTGCGTCCCGATTTGGACGGCAACCAGATCATGGAGCTGCTCGGCATCCCGGCCGGTCCTCAGGTCGGCGAGGCCTGGCGGTTTCTGAAGGAACTCCGACTCGAGCGCGGACCGTTGGACAACGAGGAGGCGACCGCAGAGTTGTTGGCGTGGTGGAACTCTCGGGGGAACGAGTAGCGGCGGCCACGCGTCGAAATAGCCATGGACTACTGCATGGCTGGCGATAACGGCGCCGCTTTCTGGCACGGGCAACCCGACCTCGACCTGGACCACGACGGTCGCTTCGAATCGATCGGACTGGATTTCGACCACGACGGATTACGCGACGACGCACTCGCCGATCTCGACGGCGACGGCATCGTCGATCACGCGGTGTTGGATCTCGACAACGACGGCACCCCGGAGGCCTACTTCACCGACGACGGCTCTGGGACGTGGGCTGTGGCGATGGATCGCGGGGGCCAGCTGCGCTGGTTCGGCCTCGACGGCGTCGAACACACCGGCGGCCCGCTGGTCGATTTCGACGGCCAGGGCCGCGCCGACGCTCGCCTCATCGACACCGATGGTGACGGGCTGGCCGACCGGGTGCTGCGCTCGGGCGACAGCGGGACGACCGGTTACGTCGACACCGACGGCGATGGCAAATGGAATGTGCGGCTGACCGATTCGGACGGCGACGGTCTGGCCGACGGCGCGAACTCGCTCTGAGGCTGGTGCCGACTTAGCGACGCCGATGTTACTGCGGCACTTGAGCATTGCGTTCCTCGTCGCCCAAGCCGGCGGTGACCCATGGTCGACCAACGCCAGCATGCACGCCGGTCGCCCCGCGCAGATTTCATACCTGGCGCAGGCTTTTCGCGACGCCGGAGTGAGCACGGCGGAGGCGGTCGCCGCCTTCGAGGCTGCCCGGCGCCGGTTCGAGGCGGCCTGGGATCACCAAAACGCGGATCATTCGATCAACGATGCCGCCGAGGTGCAGCGGGTGACCCGGTCGCTGGGCCTGCAGGCCGGGCAATTGCCGCGGATCGCCGTCAATTTGGAGAACGTCGCCGCGGCGCTGGCCGAAGCCCAGCGGGCCTGCACGAGATACCTGGACGCGCTGGAATACGACCTCGAAGACATCGACGACGAGATGTGCGATGCGTTGGCGGACGGCGATACCTGTGGTGCCGACGATCTGCGCACCGACGCCGTCAGCGAGGTTGCGGCGATCGTGGTGCAGCTGCGTCGGATTCGCGACGGGTATTCGGAGGTGCTGACGGCCGCGCTAGGGAGCTTGCGGACAGACGGTGTAGACCCGGCGGAAATTCAGGGCGTCGACGAGCTGGCCATTCCGCCGCCGGACAGCAGTCCGGAATGCGTCAAGCGGTGGTGGGATGCGCTGAGCGCGAATCAAAAGAAGCTACTTGTCGATCAAGGCGCGCACGAGTTGGGCAACCTCAACGGGATTCCGGCGGAGGTGCGTGATGCGGTGAACCAGGCCGCGATGAACGAAGATATGCGCAGGGTGGAAGACGCCGCCCGCCGGAGCGGACTGGACCCAAAGACGTTGCGCGACAGCGCGCTGCGCAACCGGGACGCCGATGTGTTCACCCACCCCGGCGACTATGGGCTGTGCGTCACCGACATCACCCGGTACCAGAACGCGGTCAAGACCAACGAGTTCCTCGAGCGCGACAAAAGCTCCGACGCCCCCCGCGGTCTGCCGATCATGCTGTGGGCGTATGACCCGCTGGCGTTCAGCGGCAAGGGCAGGGCCGCGATCGCGATCGGCAACCCGGACAAATCCCGCAATACGGCCGTCGTGGTCCCCGGCACCAACAGCAGCGTGCGGGGAGGGTGGATGTCGGACGGCACCGATGACGCCATCAATCTCTACGAACAGGCTGCCCGAGCCGACCCCCAGCGATCCACCGCGGTGCTGGCCTGGATGGGTTATGACGCACCCGAATTCGGCCAGCCGCATTGGCAACAGGCCATCACCGACCCCGCCGAATTGGAACAGGTCGGCACACCGTGGCGGGCGAGGCAAGCCGGTGCGTTGCTGGCCGCCGACGTCAACGGTCTCGCGGCGACGCATGACGGGCCGGCCCCAGCGCATGTCACCGTCCTCGGACACTCCTACGGCTCGACGACCGTGGCCGACGCGTTCGCCCACAGTGGTATGCGTGCCAACAACGCCGTGCTAACCGGTTGCCCGGGAACGGATTTGGCGCGCGGCGCCGTGGACTTTCATCTCGATGGCGGCAGGTTGTATGTGGGGGCAGCGTCGACCGACGTGATCAGCTGGATCGGTGAGACGGGCAGGGGCCTCCCGAACGGACTGAACGAGACGCTCGGCGCGCCGGTGGGACCGGTGGCGGGCCTGGGCAGCGACCCGGCGCATGCGGGTTTCGGGGCGGTGCGGTTTCGTGCCGAAGTCGCGGGCTCACACAGCGTCATGCCGTGGTTCACCGACCACTCGCACTACTACGACGTGGGGAGCGAGTCGCTACACAACATGACCGCGATCGTCACCGGGCACGGCGATGGTTTGGCCGGGGAAGGCATGCTCGCGTCCGAGCGGGCCCCGACGCGGATAGCCGTTCCTCTCCAGGTGCACACCCCGTTCGGAACGGTGTCGTTACCGCATATCGGCGTCCAGCTACCGCTCACCGTCGACCCGGAATGGGATCGGCCGGCGCGCTCGGTCACCAATGGCCACGCGTTCTAGCGGCCGCGGTGTCGGAGGCGGTGAATTGACCACTTGAGAATCGGCATTTAGCCTGCTCACAGGTGTTATGACCCGGAAGGAGTGCCGATGTTCGTAGATACGGATCTTTTGCACTCGGGAGGCAATCAGTCGCACCGCGCCGGCGGACACGCTCAAGACGGCGCGGATCAACTGGCGGGCGGAACCGTCGAAGCAGGAATGTTCGGTGACTTCGCCGCGGCCGACGCGTTTCACAGTGCAGTCTCGGCCGCACACGGCCAGCACGTGAAAACCCTGCAGGGTCACAGTCAGACGCTCACGGGGGTCGGCACCAAGGCGCACCACGCGGCCAACGGGTTCACCAACATGGACAAGGCCAACGCCGCCGACATGAAGGCTCTCCGCCCGAGCGCTGGCCCCTCAACACAAAACGTCTGAGCAACGGGCGTGACGGAGGATCCGCCCTCACATCCGGGTGTAGCGCCGCATGCTGGTCCGCCGGTAGGGCAGTGGGCACCGGGTTATCCCGCGCATTCCGCGCCGCAGGCGCCACGCTCACGCGTGTGGCCGGCGATCGCATTGGGCGCGATTGTTCTGGCTTTGGTTTCGACGGTCGTGGCGGTTGTTGCGCTGGTTGCGGCAACGTCGCGGTCATCGACTTCGAGCGCAACATCTTCGTCCGCCGCCCCTTCCTATAGCGCCGCCGAAGTGTCTGCGGCGCACCAGAAGTTGTGTGACGCATACAAGCTGGCTGCGCGTGCTGTGCAGATCGATACCAACGGCGATAACCCCGCTCTTGCGGGCGTGGCCAGCGTAAATGCGGCAGTAACGCTGGAACAGGCAGTAAACGCGGCACCTGCGATCCCGTATAGCGACCGCACCGCTGCCCTCGCGTTAGCGGCTGCGTACACCAAAGCCACGGCGATGGGGAGTTGGTCGCAGCGGGACGACCCCGCCTTTCATGCGGAAGTAGATGATGTCAATGCCAAAGATGCCGCTATGAAAACGGTATGCGGTCTCGGGTGACTTCCCGTCCACGGCCGTGGTGATTGCTCGCTGCTCCGTTAGCTGGTCAACTATTGAAGCGAAGTTCCCGAAAATAGGTCTTGGATGCACTTGGACTAAAGGAGGACGCATGGTGGGGGATCTGCCTCCAGCTCCGGGGGAGGGGCCGACCACCGGCCCTCCGCCAGGCCCAACGCAGTGGGCGCCTGCGTTTCCCGTGCAGCCACCACCGCGTCCACGGGCATGGCCGGCCGTCGCGTTGGCAGCGGTTGCCGTCCTGCTCGGCGTCGCCGCCCTCGTTGTCGCGTTGACCCGACCGACGAGCAATCAGTCATCCGCCTCAACCACGTCGACTGCGCCTTCGTTTACGGCGGACCAGACTGCAGCTGCACACAAAAAGCTTTGCGACACCTACAAGCTCGCGGCACGTGCTGTTGGAATCGAGACGCACGGACCAAGCCCCGAGCGCGCTGGCATCGCAGAAGTCAACGGCGCGTTGATGCTAGAGCGCGTAATCAATGCAACTCCTGCGATAACGGCTAGCGAGCGTGCTGCTGCGGTTGCCTTAATTGACGCGTATAACAACATCGCGGCAGTCGCGAGTTTGAACGACAATTCAGTCTGGCAACCAGCGTTGGACGATGCGAATGCCAAAGATGCAGCGATGAAAAAGATATGCGGCGAATGATTCGTCTTCTAGTGGCGTGTGGTGCGGCTCCTCACCTCTCGACTACGACGGGGCATGTACGCCGTTTAAATTTCATCGCCGAACGTGTAGGCACGCCTCAATCTGGTCGCAAAGCATGGCGCGCAAGCCGATCGGCTCGCGGTATCGAGCCCGGGTTGCGAGCGTTTTGAGGATGCGGGCGCCGCGGCCCGCGGCTGCCTACGAGCATCCGCCCCGTAAGCGACGCCCGGGATAGAGCGACGTGAGCAGCGTCCGGAGGCAGTGAATTGCTGCAGTACCGTCGCCTGCCCCACTATTGGATCTGTAGGACACAGGCATTCGCTTAGCACGTAGAAGCCGTGTTGCGGACGACGGGAGGGCGCGTGGTGGGAGACCTGCCTTCGGGCCATCATGACGGGGAAGCTGCCCAACCTGCTGCTGGAAGTTGGCCGCCACCGCATTTCCCACAACCAGTATCGCGTCCCCGCCCATGGCTGGCGATCGCGCTAGTTGCGACTGCGGCAGTGGCTGTTGCTGCGTTAGTCGTGGCAGTGATGCGACCGAGTCCTTCGCATTCGGCGACCACAACTGCGGCCCCCGCCCCCACCCATACGCCGGCGCAGGCCGCCGCTGCGCAACAGCAACTCTGCGACACGTACAAGCTGGCGGCGCAGGCAGCCCAGGTCGAAACGGCTGGCACCGACAAAGCGCTGGCGCGCATCGCTACAACCAACGGCGCAATACTGCTCGAGATGACAGCAGCAAACCCCGCTCTAGACGCTGAACATCGCGATGCAGCAAAGGCACTGGCGATGGCGTACGGGACTCTCACGGCGAAGGGCAGCTCTGGGGTAGCCACGGACGCGCAATATCAGGCCGCGCTTGACGATGCAATTGCCAAGGACGCTGCCATGAAAAAGGTGTGCGGTGGGGGTTGACCTTCCACCTGGCACCTGGACGGCGGCGCTGATCGGGCCATGGTGGCCAGCACCGTCGACGGGGCTACGCGCCGGCGCACAACACTGGAGCCAAGAGTGTGGGGCGCAACAGCTATATGCGCAGGACCTACGCACTCAATGGACAGCTTTCGCCGCAAACAATAAGGGGCACACGGCAGACGACCTCATAACCAGATTCCAGCAAGGAGAAAAGCTTCATCTGGATCTTGCCGAAAAATACCAGACGAAGGCATCAGCGTTTAATTCCGGTGCCGATGCGATCGACTATCTACGAAGCCGCTTGTCGGAGATAGCGAGCACGGGCAACAAAGAGATCAATGACATCCTCGCATCAAAGAAGCCGCCTCCGGAAAAGTTAGCGGAAATACAAGCCGTCCAAGCGCGCTGCAACGCCGATGCCGCAAATGCCAGCCGGGATGCGCTCGACAAGATGATGGCGGCCACTCAAAAGATTCTGGATGCTGAGGGCATTGGTGGTAACGCTCGGAGCTGGGCACAGGCAAACGGGTTCGATGTTGGTGATGCCTCGCCGCCGAAACCGATTAGTGCGCAGGACATAAGTCCGTCAGCTACCACTCCATCCGGCGGATTAGGTGGTGCGCAGACTCCCGGGGGCGGCGGGCCACCGGGCGGCGGGACGGCTGGAGGAGGAGCAGGATCAGGGGTGGGCGGGGGGCAAGCGCCCACGAGCCCGCATCCGGGTGGCGCGCCCGCGGGACCTATGGCTGGGGGGATTGGTAGTACGCAGGGGCCGAGCGGAGCTTTGCCGGGGACGGGAGGTGTGCAGTCCCCCGGCGTACAAATGCCCGGCGGTGGCGCAACTATATCGCCCGGGATGCCTGGCGTACACGGCGGCGGAATGCCAGTGTCTCCGGTCGGCCTAGGCCAAGGCGGGCAACCCGGACTGGCACAAGCGTTCACGTCCGGTCTGGCGACTGGTCAAGCGACGGGCCCTGGCGGGCAAGCGTTTACGGCGGGGCCGCTACAAGCGATGGAGGCCGGAGGACCACAAACCCCTCAGGCGACACCGACGGTGACGCCGACGATACCGAGCGCGGGAGCATTCATACCGACGGGCACTCCAGTCGATGCACCCCCCGCGGCGTCGCCAGCGCCGGTGGCCACCGGGGGAGGTGGTTCAGTTACGCCGGTGATGACCGGCGCATCATGGTCGTCGCCCGCACCGACCCTCGGTGGCGGGTCTTCTATACCCTCGGGATCGCTGCCCGCCTATGGTTCCGATCTGCGTCCGCCGGTAGTGGCGCCCCCATCCGTACCGTCTACCCCTGCCGGTCCCGTGTCCGGTGCACCGGTAGCGTCTTCGCCGGCGTCGTCGCCCTCCGCCGGCGGGCCGCTTGTTTCTCCGGTTGAGCGGACGGCCTCAGGAGCAGCCGCGGGTCAGGCCGGTGCGGGGTCATCGACGATGGCTGGCGCATCGGCCGCCTCTGCGGCTACGGGCGCGACCGCCGGTGCCGTGTCCGCGAGGACCGCCGAGCAACAGAGACTGCAGCGGCTCGTCGATGCGGTGGCCCGCCAGGAGCCGCGGCTGTCATGGGCTGCCGGGCTCCGCGACGACGGCACCACGACGCTCCTCGTCACCGATCTCGCCGCCGGGTGGATCCCGCCGCACGTCCGGTTGCCCGCGCATGTCACCCTGCTTGAGCCGTCGGCACGACGGCATGACGCCAACGTGGTGGATCTGCTGGGCGCTATCACGGTCGCGGCCGCCCATCACGCCAACACGTATGTCGCCGAACCGGGTCCCGACGAGCCTGCGCTCAGTGGTGATCGGCCCGCCCGATCGGCCGCACCACAGGTGGATGAGCTCGGTCCCACTTTGGTGGATGCCGTCCGCCGCCGCGATGGTCTACCGCGGATCGCGCAGGCTATAGCCGCGCCAGCGGTGCGAAAGACAGGTGTACTCGACAGCGAAACCGAAATGTTGCGCGAATGTGCTGCTGACGTCCAACACGCAGTGCTGGCAGCCTATCCAGACCACAACCCAGCGGCCGTGGCGGATTGGATGCTGCTAGCGGCTATCGAGGCGCTTATTGAGGGGCACGAGTACCTGGCGAATTATCACCTGGCCTGGTTTGACGCAATGAGTCACCGGGGCGGTTAGTAGTCATCGGGTGAATAGCGTTGCTGACGTTTTGTGCCAAAATCGTCGTATTAGCGCTCGCACGCGCCGAACGTGCGCAGAACGCGCTGTCAGGCATTGGGTGTGGGGTGGAGGTGAGATCGTGGGTCACGGTGATCCCATCAGCAGTGATTTGAACACTACCCACCCGTTAATCACCGGCGCGCCGGCTCCGGCTCCAAATCCGGGCCCCGGTCACACACCTGGCGTGTCGGCTGTGGACGGCGGCGGCGGCGCGTTAACGGGCGCGGGTAACGCCGGAGTCCCCAAAGATGCAGCGGATGTCGAGGGCGCCGATGCCGATCGTCGCGCCCACGCAGCCGACGCCGCGGCCAAGTTCCCTGCCAACGAGGCGAACAGCCAGCAGGACATGCAGATGATCCAGCAGATGCTGCAGAGCGTGACTGGTGCGGTCGGCGGGGCGATCGGTGGCGTCATGGGACCGCTGACGCAGCTGCCGCAGCAGGCGATGCAGGCGGGTCAGAGCGCCCTGCAGCCGCTGATGAGCGCAGTCCAGGGCGCCCACGGCGCCGGGCTCGTTAACGACGCGCACCTGGTCGACAGCGTCGGCAGCGGTGGCGGCGGCGCTGGACTTGGCGGCGGTTCCGGCGGCGGCGGCGCCGGCCTCGGCGGTGGTGGCACCACCCCGGCCAGCTCGTTGGGCCCGCCGCCGGTGCCGACGTCGTCCCCGCCGACCACGCCCGCGGCCGCCAAAGCGCCGATGATGCCGCCGACCGGTGGCATGCCCGCAATGCCCGGCCAATCCGGCATGACGGGCATGCCGATGATGCCCCCGGGCGCGATGGGCGCCGGCGGCGAAGGCGGCAAGAAGGACAACCCGGTCGAAAAGCGGATCACGGCCCCGGGCGTGCCCAACGGCCAGCCGATCAAGGGCCGCTTGACGGTGCCGCCGAGCGCCCCGGGCAACAAGTCCGGCGAGGCCAAGCCGACCGTCGTCACGAACCGGCCCAACCGCCGGATCGTCATCATGCCGTCCGACGACGAGCCGAAGGAATAGCCGACCAAACAGCCCACCGAAAGGTGAGTGGTCGGGTAATTCGCGCGGCAGTAGGGTCGCTACGTAATCGCGGCCGGCCAAGCCCAATGCGCGGGTCATCTGGGATTGCCCGTTATTGACAGCAGAACTGTCGATACGTGCATGCTATTGGTACGTCTGCAGCGACCGCGGAAAACGCGGCCAGAAGGGTGTGGGAGTACTAACGCGAAGTGTCCGGCACGGATGCGGCGCCCACAGGGCGCACAGGTGGGTTAGGGCGGGGACGTCGGTGACCGATCCCCTGAAAATGCAAGCGGTCACGGCGTTGTCGCGCGCCCACAATCTGTACGCGCGACCCACGCGGGACGACGGGATCGGCGACGCACCGGCGCAGACGCAGGCATACGCCGAGGCGATGAAGCGGCACAGTGGCCTGCCCGCCACGGCGGCCGCACGGTCGGGCGCCGCGATGACACAGTTGGCTCGGCTGGCCCATGCCGATCGGGCGCTGGGGCAGATCATCGCCGCGGCGCGGTCCGATCACGCGCACGGCCGCGCGGCGACGAGGGCCAACCTGGACGCCGCCCTGACGGATACGACGCCGGCGGCCGATACACCGATGGGGCGCCGCGAGGCCGTCGCCCGGATGGCGGCCCGGCTGCGGACCCAACACCGGCACGTCGCCGGATCGCGCCGCCGGGCAAGGCTGCTCGCGCGCCGGCTGCGGCGCCTGCACTACCTGCAAGGGCGGTCGATGCACAGCAACCAGGGCAACGGACGCGCGGCGGTGTTGGCGGCTATCCGTAAAGCGTTGGACATCAAGGGTATTCACGATCCGGCGGCCCGGGCTCGCTGGGAACGCGGCATGGACCTGGTCGCTCGCCGCGAGTCCAACTACGACGCGAACGCGGTCAACGGCTGGGATTCCAACGCGGCGCAGGGCACGCCGAGCAAGGGTGCCTGGCAGTTCATCGCGCCGACGTTCGCGGCCTATCACCAGCCGGGCACCTCGCGCGACATCCACAACCTGGTGGCGCAGGCGTGCGCGTTCATCAACTATGCGATGGGCCGCTACGGCGTCGCCGTCGACGCGTCGAATCTGGCCGATCGGATTCAGCAGGCCGATCCTCACCGAGCGCCCAAGGGGTACTGAGCATGCCGCTGAGTTTGTCTAACCGCGACCAGAACTCCGGGCACCTGTTCTACAACCGTCGCCTGCGCGCGGCCACCACCCGCTTCTCCGTGCGCATGAAGCACGACGACCGCAAGCAGACCGCCGCGCTGGTGCTGTCGATCCTGCTGGTGGCCATCGCCTCGGGCTGGATGCTGCTGCTCAACGTCCTGAAACCCACTGGCATCGTGGGGGATTCGGCAATCATCGGTGACCGTGATTCCGGGGCGCTGTACGCCAGGATCGACGGCAGGCTCTACCCCGTGCTGAATTTGACCTCCGCGCGCCTGGCGACGGGCACCGCAAACCAGCCGACGTGGGTGAAACCCGCTGAGATAGCGAAGTATCCGACCGGTCCGCTGGTCGGCATCCCCGGAGCGCCGGCCGCGATGCCGGTCCATCGGGGCGCGACGTCGGCCTGGGCGGTCTGCGACACGGCCGGCCGCCCGCGCAGCCCGGAACACCCGGTGGTGACCTCGATCGCCGGCCCACTCGATGGCTTCGACCGCGCCACACCGCTGAGCGAGGACGCCGGGGTGCTGGTCACGTTCGAGGGCAACACCTTCGTGATCTGGGGAGGCAAACGCTCCCAGATCGATCCGTCCAACAGGGCGATCACCCTGAGCCTCGGTCTCGACCCGGGAGTGACGCTGCCGGTGGAGATTTCGCGGGCCCTCTACGACGCGCTGCCCGCGACGGAACCGCTCGGCGTCCCCGCGGTGCCGCTGGCGGGTACCCCGTCGACGTGGGTGTCGGGCTCCCAGGTCGGTGCGGTGTTGCAGGCCCAAACCGCCAGCGGCGGCAAGCAGTTCTACGTCCTGTTGCCGGACGGCGTCCAAAAGATCACCAGCTTCGTCGCCGACCTGTTGCGCAGCGCCAACTCCTACGGTTCCACGGCACCTCGCGTGGTCGCTCCCGACGTGTTGGTCAACATCCCCGAGGTGAACTCGTTGGCGGTGGACTACTACCCGACCAAGCGCCTGAACTTCGTTGACACCGCGGCGGATCCGACCACTTGCGTCGGTTGGGAGAAGGGCTCGACCGACCCGCAGGCACGTGTCGTGGTCTACAACGGACGCGGACTTCCCACGCCGTCGTACCTCGACAACCGCATCGTGCACCTGGTACGCGATGACCGCGACCCGGCATCGGTGGTCGCCAACCAGGTGCTGGTGCTGCCGGGTGCGGCGAATTTCGTGACATCGACCAGCGGCGTGGTCACCTCCGACTCCAGGGAGTCGCTGTTCTGGGTGTCCGACAACGGGGTGCGGTTCGGCATCACCAACGACGACACGACGTTACGCGCGCTGGGCCTTGACCCGGGGTCGGCGGTGCAGGCGCCCTGGCCGCTGCTGCGGACCTTCGCGGCGGGCCCCGCATTGTCAAGGGAGGCAGCGCTGGTGGCGCGGGACACCGTACCGGCGCTCGGCAAGGTGGCTGTGGTGACGACATCGGCGAAGCCGGGAGGCTAGAGAATGTCCAAGAAAGCGTTCCCCATCAACCGCGTCAAGATCGAGCCGCCGAAACCGGTCCGGGTGGCGCCCAGCGCGCCGATCGCGCTACCGGAGCGCGAGCCGCGCAACATCTGGGTGATGATCGGGGTGCCTGCACTGATCGTGGCGCTCATCGGCACCATCGTCATGCTCTACGTCTCCGGCGTGCGCAGCCTGACCACCGGCTTCTTCCCGCTGATGGGCATCGGCGCATTCAGCATGCTGGCGTTCTCCGGCCGCTTCGGCCGCGCCCGCAAAATCACCTGGGGCGAAATGGAAAAGGGCCGTCGCCGCTATCTGCGCGACCTCGACGGCAACCGCGACGAGATTCAGACCGCGGTGTGCGCACAGCGCGAATGGCAGAACTTCGTGCATTCCGATCCTCGTGGGTTGGGCGCCATCATCGGCGGCCCGCGAATGTGGGAGCGCGGCCGCGGCGACGCCGACTTCCTCGAGGTGCGGCTGGGCACCGGTGTGCAGCATGCGCCGGATTCGGTGCTGTCGGTGACGTGGCCCGACATCGCCTCCGATGAGGAGCTCGAACCGGTGACCGGGCAGGCGCTGCGCGATTTCATCTTGGAGCAGCGCAAGATTCGCGACATCGCCAAGGTGGTCAACCTGCGATCGGCGCCCGGCTTCAGCTTCGTCGGCGCGGACCTGGACCGGCTGCGCTCCCTGATGCGCTCGGTGCTGTGCTCCCTGGCCGTGTTCCACAACCCGCGCGACGTCAAGCTGATGGTGGTGACCCGCAATCCCGAGGTGTGGTCGTGGATCGTGTGGCTGCCGCATAACCTGCACGACGAACTCTTCGATGCGTGCGGCTTCCGGCGGCTGGTCTTCGCCACGCCCGAGGAACTCGAGGAAACCCTGGGCGCCGAACTGCACATGAAGGGCAAGCGCGGCGCGTGGACACCATTGGCCGCGGCCAGCCCGACGGCGATGGGGTCGACGCTCGAAACCGGCGCCGACACCGTGGATCTCGGGCCTCACCTGGTGATCGTCGACGACAACACCGGCAGCCCCGACGCATGGGAGAGCGTGGTCGGACAGGTCGGCAAGGCGGGAATCACCCTGCTGCGCATCGCCTCCCGGATCGGCACCGGCGTGGGTTTCGGCGACGACCAGGTGTTCGACCTCAGCGAACGCCACAGCTCACCCAACGGCTCGGCCAACAGCAAAATCGCGTTGCACCGCAACGGCTCTGACGCCGACGGCGAGGACAACCGCCCGGCCCCGCTGCTGCGGGTCCGCGGAAAATTCTTCGCCCACGCGGATCAACTCTCGATACACCGCGCCTACCGCTACGCGCGGGCGATGGCACGCTGGTCGCCGACCAGCCGCAGCGAGATCAACGACTCGGTCAGCGGTGCAACCGAATTGCTGCGAGCCCTGGGTATCAGCGACCCGCGGGACTTGGACGTCGACCGGTTGTGGGCGGAGCGTCGCGGCCGCGGCGACGAGCGCTGGTGCGAGGTTCCCGTCGGGGCCAAACCCAACGGCGAGCTGCAGAACATCATCATCCGCGCCAAGGACTTCGGCGGCTTCGGTTTCCACTCCGTGGTCATCGGGACCAGTGGCTCGGGCAAGTCGGAGTTCTTCCTGTCGTTGGTCTACGGCATCGCGCTGACCCACTCGCCGGAAACGTTCAACGTCATCTTCGTCGACATGAAGTTCGAGTCGGCGGCCCAGGACATCCTCGGCATCCCGCACGTGGTGGCCGCGCTGTCTAACCTCGGCAAGGACGAACGCCACCTGGCCGAGCGGATGCGTCGGGTCATCGACGGTGAGATCAAACAGCGCTATGAGTTGTTCACCTCGGTGGGTGCGCGCGACGCCAACGACTACGAAGAGATCCGGCTCGCCGGACGCGACCTGCCGCCGGTGCCGGTGCTGCTGGTCATCGTCGACGAATACCTGGAGCTGTTCGCCAACCACGAGAAGTGGATCAACCTCATCATCCACATCGGCCAGGAGGGCCGCGGCGCCAACGTCTTCTTCATGCTGGGCGGGCAGCGCCTGGACCTGTCCTCGCTGCAGAAGGTCAAGTCCAACATCGCCTTTCGCATCGCGTTGCGCGCCGAGTCCGGTGACGACAGCCGCGAGGTGATCGGCAGCGACGCCGCCTACCACCTGCCGTCGAAGGAAAACGGCTTCGGCCTGCTGAAGGTGGGCCCGCGCGATCTCGAGCCGTTCCGCTGCTTCTACCTCTCCGCGCCGTTCGTGGTGCCCAAGACCAAGGAGGTCGCCACCACCGTCGACATGACGCTGACCAAGCCGCGGCTGTACAACTGGCAGTTCCAGCCGCTGGACGCCTCCGATGCCACGGCGCTGGAGGCGGCCGCCGCCGTCGACGCCGAGCCCGACGAATTCCTCTACTACGACGACGGTTTCAAGCGGAAGAAGATCGTCGACGTGCTGCGCGAGTCGTTGCATGAGGTGCCGCACCGCTCGCCGCGCCGGCCGTGGCTGGAGCCGCTGGAGGAACCCGAGACCATTGATGCCCTCGTCGCCGGATACCGGGGCAAGCCGTGGCACGTCGACTACGGGCACAACGCGGGCCTGATGTTCCCGGTGGGCGTCATGGACATCCCCGAGGAGTCCAAGCAGGTCGTGCATGCGGTGGATGCGTTGCGCAGCAACGTGATCGTGGTGGGTGCCAAGCAGCGCGGCAAGACCACCACCCTGATGACGCTGATGTGCTCGGCGGCGACGATGTACACCCCCTCGCGCGTGACGTTCTTCTGCATCGGCGGGGCCACCCTCGCCCAGGCCGCCTCGCTGCCCCACGTCACCGACATCGTGTCGCCGAAGGACGCCGAGGGCATCGAGCGGATCTTGAGCAGCATGGACGCCTTGATCGATGCCCGTGAGGATTCATTCCGGCGCCTCAAGATCGACCTCGACGGTTTCCGCGAACGCCGGTTCGGGCCGGGGAGCGACGGGCTGGGCGGCACCGACGCCAACGACCCGTTCGGCGATGTGTTCGTGGTGGTCGACGACTACGACGACCTGTACTCCAAAGACACCGTGCTGGGCGATCGCATCATCTCGCTGAGCAGCCGCGGCCCCGAATACGGGGTGCACGTGATGTGCAGCGCCGGCGGCTGGATTCACGGGCAGCGCCAAAGCCTGCTGCAAAACGCCACGGCGCGAATCCAATTGCGGCTGGCCGACCCCAGCGAAAGCCAGATGGGGCACTCGTCGCTGGAGTCGCGGGACGCGGCCCGGCGGACGCTGAACCGGCCAGGCTTCGGCCTGACCGACAGCCTGCACGAACTGCGGGTCGGTGTGCCGGCGCTGACCGACCCGGCCACCGGCGCGGTCGTCAGCATCGTCGACGTCGGGGCCCGCATCGCGGACGTCGCCGGGGTCACCAAGCACGCCACCCTGCAGCGACTGCCGCAGCGGGTGGCGCTGAAGGCGATCCTGGATTACGAGGCGGCGCGCCCCAGCGGCGACGACCTCTCGATCGCCTTCGCCATCGGCGAGCGCCACGAACTGGGGCCGGTTCCCATCAAGCTGCGCGAGAGCCCCGGAGTGATGATCCTGGGACGGCAAGGCTGCGGAAAGACGTTGTCGCTGGTCGCCATTGGCGAGGCGATCATGAGCCGCTTCAGCCCCGAGGAAGCGCAGCTGACGCTGATCGACCCGAAGACCGCACCGCACGGCCTGCGCGATCTGCACGGTCCCGGCTACGTCCGTGCGTACGCCTATGACCAGGACGAGATCGACGAGGTGATCACCGCTTTGGCGCAGCAGGTCCTGCTGCCGCGGCTGCCCCCGAAAGGCCTGAGCCAGGAGGAGCTGCGCGAGCTCAGGCCGTGGGAGGGCCCGCGGCACTTCGTGCTCATCGACGACATTCAGGACCTGCGCCCGGATCAGAGCTACCCGCCCAAACCACCGGTGGGAGCGGCGCTGTGGAAGCTGATGGAACGCGCCCGCCAGATCGGGTTGCACGTCTTCACCACCCGAAACAGCGCGAACTGGGCGACGCTGCAAATGGATCCGTGGATGCGTTTCCAGAACTCGGCGAAAGTCGCTCAGCTCTATATGGACAACGA
>NZ_LZLL01000177.1:0-634 GCF_001669335.1 Mycobacterium sp. 1245852.3
ACCCCGGTGCCGGCCACATACAACCCCCCCACCACCCCGGCGGGCACCGGGCGCAACCAACTGTCGAGGACAAACAGTGCGGCTCCGCTGACCGGCGAGCCGATCGGCACCACACCCGCGCCCGCGGACAGCGGGGCGCTGATCGCCACACACATCGTGGTCTCGGTCGGGCCATAGGCATTGACCATCACCCGACCAGGCGCCCACCGATCCACCACCTCGACGGGGCACGCCTCACCGACCACGGCCACGGCCACCGACTCCAATTCCTCGACCGGCAACGTCGCGAGCGCGGACGGCGTCTGGGTCAACATGCTGACCCGCTCGGCCACCAAAACCCGATGTAACTCGTGCGGGGAACTGGTCACCGGCTCAGAGACCACCACCAGGCGCCCACCTCGCAACAGGGCACCAAAGATCTCCCACACCGACACGTCGAAAGCCAACGAGTGACACAACGCCCACGTACCCGTCCCCGGCAGGCCAGCGCCCAACGACCCCAACAGCTCGGTCACATTGCAATGGGTGATCGCCACCCCCTTGGGCACCCCGGTGGTGCCCGAGGTGTAGATCAAGTACGCGATATCGTCGGGCTCGGGGCCCGTCAAGCCTGTACCGGGCTGGGCATCCACAG
>NZ_LZLL01000178.1:0-1727 GCF_001669335.1 Mycobacterium sp. 1245852.3
ACTTCCCGCCGTTCTCGACCGGCGAGACCGGCCGGGTGGGCTCACCCAAGCGGCGCGAGATCGGGCACGGCGCCCTGAGCGGCACACCGGCGTTGAGCAGCGACAGGGTGGACGCACAGACCGAACCCATCGACGTTGAGCCGTTGGAACCCAGCGCCTCGGACACCTGACGGATGGCGTAGGGGAACTCCTCGACACCGGGCAGCACCGGGATCAGGGCCCGCTCGGCCAGGGCGCCGTGCCCGATCTCGCGCCGCTTGGGTGAGCCCACCCGGCCGGTCTCGCCGGTCGAGAACGGCGGGAAGTTGTAGTGGTGCATGTAGCGCTTCGAGGTCTCGGGCCCCAGCGAATCGATCTGCTGGGCCATCTTGACCATGTCGAGCGTGGTGACGCCCAGGATCTGGGTCTCACCGCGCTGGAACAGCGCGCTGCCGTGCGCCCGCGGCACCACGGCCACCTCGGCCGACAACGCGCGGATGTCGGTGATGCCGCGGCCGTCGATGCGGAAGTGATCGGTCAGGATGCGCTGGCGCACCAGCTTTTTGGTCAGTGACCGGTAGGCGGCGCTGATCTCTTTCTCGCGGCCCTCGTAGGTCCCAGAGTCCCCAGCAAGGCGCGCGAGCACCTCGGCCTTGAGCTCGTCGGTGCGCGCGTCACGCTCGGCCTTGCCGCCGATGGTCAGCGCCTTGGCCAGCTCGTCGGTGGCCACCGAGGCCACCGAGTAGTAGACGTCGTCGCCGTAGTCCGGGAACGTCGGGAACTCGCCGGCCGGTTTGGCGGCCGCCCCGGCCAGTTCCTCCTGCGCGCTACACAGCGCGGCGATGAACGGCTTGGCGGCCTCGAGGCCTTCGGCCACAACGGTTTCCGTCGGCGCCGGGGCGCCGCCCTCGACGAGCTCGATGACGTTCTCGGTCGCCTCGGCCTCGACCATCATGATGGCCACGTCTTTTTTGTCGCCTTCGCCGACTATGCGGCCGGCCACCACCATGTCGAACACGGCCCGCTCGAGCTGCTCGACGGTCGGGAACGCCACCCAGGTGCCGTCGATCAGCGCGACCCGCACCCCACCGATGGGACCCGAGAACGGCAGCCCGCTCAGCTGGGTCGAGGCCGACGCGGCGTTGATCGCCAGCACGTCGTACAGGTCGTTGGGATCCAGGCTCAGGACGGTCACCACGACCTGGATCTCGTTACGCAGCCCGGAGACGAACGACGGGCGCAGCGGCCGGTCGATGAGCCGGCAGGTCAGGATCGCGTCGGTGGAGGGACGGCCCTCGCGACGGAAGAACGAACCGGGGATGCGACCGGCGGCATACATCCGCTCCTCGACATCGACGGTCAGCGGGAAGAAGTCGAAGTGCTCCTTGGGGCTCTTGCTGGCGGTCGTCGCCGACAACAGCATGTTCTCTTCGTCGAGGTACGCGACCACGGCGCCAGCGGCCTGCTGGGCCAACCGGCCGGTCTCGAAACGGATGGTGCGGGTGCCGAAGCTCCCGTTGTCGATGGTGGCGGTCGCCTCGAACACGCCCTCTTCAATTTCAGCGACAGACATGGACGTCCGTACGGCCTCTCTTGTATTCAGCTTTTTCGCGTGGCCACGCGCGAACCGCAGGCCTGACGGCCACGGGTCACCCGCGGGAGGCGCTGAGTCTGAATACGGCTACGGCCATCGATCGAAGCGGCCGACCTGCCCCAGATCCGGAGAGCCCGGCAGCCACTACCGAAGA
>NZ_LZLL01000179.1:0-12136 GCF_001669335.1 Mycobacterium sp. 1245852.3
GGAGGTCTTAGTGATCGAGGCCAGCGGCCCCCGCCACTCCGGCCGGGGCTCGGGGTCGGGCCGCGGTTCCAGCTTGATCGCGGTACGCAACTGGTTCACCGTGGCCACCGCGGCAAGCTCGGCGTAATGCTCATCAGACCCTGTACCGGCCCGCGCCGCGATCACCCCAACCTGGTCCAGCGACAGCCGGCCCTCTCGCATGCCCGCCGCGCAGCGCGGGAACTCCTCCAGCCGGCTCGCGATGGTGGCGATCGTGCGCGAATTCCCCGACGAACACCCCGTCTTCCAAGCCACCAACGCCGGCACCGACCGCGCCCCGGTCATCCCGCACAACTCGTCGCGGTCGATCTCGGCCACGATCTCCACGACGCGCCCATCAATCGCATTACGCTGACCGGTCAACTCCGCCAGTTCGTCGAAGAGCTCCTCGAGACGTTCCTTCGGGGACGCTTCGACGCTGGCTGCAGTCACGGTCGGAGACATGACGCCATCATCACAGCCACCACCGACAAGTCCGGGCCGCCGGATGCCCGCTGAAGAGTTCGGTGCACGCATCCCCCAGCCCATGCCCGACAGGCACAGCCTCGCCCACTGCCCACACCGCGAATCCCGATCCGTGAGCCGAAATCAGGTCGCGCTAGGGCGCCTGCGCTTTCGAGCCGGCCATCGATGCGGACCTCGATCCCGACATCGCGACAGGGTCGTCGTCCTCCCACAGCAGCAGCTGTCGAACCGCCGGGCGTGGGCCGTAGGGCCGCAGCATGGTGCTGGCCGGGCGTGGCCGCACCCGTTGTGGCCACCAGAACCAGCGCCCGAGAAGCCTTGCGACAGAAGGCGTCATGAATGACCGCACGATAAGCGTGTCGAACAACAGGCCGAGCCCGATCGTCGTCCCGATCTGACCGAGCACCTGAAAACCGCTGAACACGAACGCACACATGGTGACCGCGAAGACGATGCCGGCCGAGGTGACCACCGAGCCGGAGCCCGCCATGGCCCGGATGATGCCGGTATTCAGGCCCGCATGGATCTCTTCCTTGAACCGCGAGATCAACAGCAGGTTGTAGTCCGATCCCACCGCCAGCAGCAGGATCACCGCCAGCGCCAGCACGACCCAATACAGCTCGATGCCGAAGATGTACTGCCACACCAAGACCGAAAGTCCGAAGGACGCCCCCAGCGATAGCGCGACGGTGCCCACTATCACCAGCGCGGCGATCAGGCTGCGCGTGATGATCATCATGATGAGCAGGATGAGGCTCAGCGCGGCGAACGCCACGATCATCAGGTCGTATTTGGCGCCGTCCTGGATGTCCTTATAGGTCGAGGAGGTGCCACCGAGATAGACGTGCGCGTCGGCCATCGGCGTGCCCTTCAGGGCCTCATGTGCCGCCTTGGCCATCGGGTCGATGTGCGAAATGCCTTCCGGCGTAGCCGGATCGCCCTCGTGGGTGACGATCATCCGGACGGCCTTGCCGTCCGGGGACAGGAACAGTTTCAGCCCACGCTTGAAGTCGGGGTTGTTGAACACCTCGGGCGGCAGGTAGAAGGTGTCGTCGTTCTTGGCCGCGTCGAAGGCGCGCCCGAGCGCCGTCGCGTTGTCGATCGCGGCCGCGGTCTGCGCGTAGATCCCGGACAGCGTGGCGTAATTCGCAAGAGTCAGATCGCGATTGGTCTGCTGGCTCGCGATCTGCGGCGGTATCAGCGCCGTCAGTTTCGGCTGCAGCGCGTCGAGCTTGTCGAGGGAGGCCGTGAGGTTTTCGAACTTTTCGGTGAGCTGGTCAATGCCGTCGAGCGCGTCGAACAGCGACCGGAACGCGAAGCAGACGGGAATGTCGTAACAATGCTTCTCCCAATAGAAGTAGCTGCGCACCGGGCGGAAGAAGTCGTCGAAGTTCGCGATCTTGTCGCGCAGGTCCCGGATGGTGACGAGCGTGTCGCGGAAACTTTCGGTCTCCTCGTGGGTCGTGCCGGCGAGTTGTTGTTGCAAGGCGTACTGCTGCTTGAGGATGTCGATGGTCTTGCTCAGCTCGTTTGCCTGCTTGAGCGCGTCGTTGGCCCGATCCTGTTGATAGGTCAAGTTTTGCTGTTGCGCCGCACTGGAATTGCTGACCACGAACGCGAGTGAGCTGTGGACGAGCGGGGTCCCCAGCGGCCGGGTGATGGTCTGCACCTGCGCCACACCCGGAACGTGAAACACCGCCTTGGCCACCTTGTCCAGCACCAGCATGCTCTCCGGGTTGCGCATGTCGTGATCGGTTTCGACCATCAACAATTCGGGCTCCAGACGGGCTCGCGAGAAGTGCTTCTCGGCGGCCGTGTACCCGATGTTGGCCGGCGCGCTGGCCGGCATGTATGGGCGGGTGTCGTAACTGGTCTTGTAGCCGGGCAGGGCGAGCAGGCCCACCAGTGCCAGCGCGCACGCCGCCGCGAGCACCGCTCCGGGCCAGCGGACGATGGCGGTGCCGATCCGCCGCCAGCCGCGGGTTCGGATCGCCCGTTTGGGGTCGAAGATGCCGACCATCGCACCCAGGGTGAGGATCGCCGGCCCCAGGGTGAGCGCGGCGAACAGCGCGACGAGGATACCCAATGCGGCTGGGATACCCAGGCTTTGGAAGTAGGGCAACCGGGTGAAGCTCAGGCAGGCCACCGCGCCCGCGACGGTGAGCCCCGAACCCAACACGATGTGTGTCGTGCCGTGATACATGGTGTAGAAGGCTTTTTCGCGATCCTCGCCGGCGCCGCGCGCCTCCTGGTAGCGGCCGACGAAAAATATTGCGTAGTCGGTGCCGGCCGCGATCACCAGCAGCGTGAGCAGATTCGTGGCATACGTCGACAGCCCGATCACGCCGGCATTACCCAGGAACGCGACAAGGCCTCGGGCGGCGGACATTTCGATGAGCACGGTGGCGAGCACCAGCAGCGTGGTGAGCACCGAGCGGTAGACGAAGAACAGCATCAGCGCGATCACCCCGATGGTGATCCCGGTGACCTTCGCGGTGCCCTTGCTGCCGACGTCGAACTGATCGGAGATCAGCGGCGCCGCACCGGTCACATAGGTCTTGACGCCCGGCGGCGGTTTCATGCGCTCGATGATGTCGCGCAGCGCCCCGACACCCTCGTTGGCCAAGGCCGAGCCCTGGTTGCCGGCGAGGTTCACCTGAACATAGGCGGCCTTGCCGTCGCTGCTCTGCGATCCGGCCGCCGTCAACGTGTCGCCCCAGTAATCCTGGACGTGCTGGACGTGTTTGCGGTCCTGCTCGATCCTGCGGACCATCTCGTCGTAGAACCGGTGGGCTTCGGCGCCCAGCGGTTTGTCGCCTTCCAGCACGATCATCGCCGAGCTGTCGGTGTTGAACTCTGCGAACTTCTCGCCGATGCGCTTGATCGCCTTGAGCGACGGGGCATCTGGGGAGTTCAGCGCCACGTTGTGAGTCTTGCCCACGTCTTCTAGCTGCGGGACGGCGATGTTGGTGATGGCGGCCAGCGCCACCCAGAACAACAGGATCGGCAGCGCGAGCCGGCGGATGGTGCGCGGCACGAAGGGCCGCGACTGCTCATGGTTTGTCATCCAGATTTATCCAGACAGAAGGTGTAGGCGTCGACTTTGTGGACGGTGCGTTGGTCTTTCACTTCGCCGTTGACGGTGATGCGGCAGCCCAGGGTGTCGCCGTTGCCCTGCGCGACGACGTTGCCGATCACCGCGGGCTCGGTGCTGGTGATGGTGAACGACCACGGCAAGGGCGCGTCCTTGACTTGCTGGGGCTGGGCGTTGACGTCAAGGTAGTTGATGGTGGCGGTCGCCCCCGGGTCGCCGAACACCTCGAGCACGACCCGCTTGGGGTTGAACGGGACGATCTCGGCCGCCAGCCCGCTGTTGGCCGCCGTGTTGTCGTGCGAGCCGAAGATGCCGTGCAGGCGATAGATCCCGAATCCCGCGAGCGCCACGACCAGCACCGCGACGAGCACCATCCATCCCCGCCTCACCAGTGATGCAATCGAAAAGCCTTTCACCCGTTAGCCTTTCGAAGATCGGGCGATAAGATCACGCTCAAGCCAACTGCGGCTGCCAACCTCGTGAGCGTGATCGACAGCTATGACAGTACGGTACGGGACCGTACTGTACAAGAGACGCGCGCGTACATATTTCCCACGGGCGGGCGCGGGCATGCGGCGCCGTTACCCGGCGGGCTTGGTCAGGCCGGGGATGAGAAACCCGTCGACAAACGCCTGCACGGTGTCACGGGTGGGCGGGCGACCGGGAATGATCGACCGGAAGATGAGGTAGCCGGGCAACAGGTCCCAGAGTTCGTCGGTGATGACGTCCTCGGTGATCTCGCCCCGGGCGACGGCCTGACGCAGCACGTGCTGGATCGTTGCCTTGCGCTGGTCGAGGAATTGATGCTGCAGGGCGTCATTGAGCGCGGGGTGCCGCGACACCTCGACCATCACCGCGCGGATGGTGCCGGCGTGCTGTCCGCACTCCAGGCTGATCGTCTCCCCCAGGCTCAGCAGATCACCGCGCAGCGAGCCGGTGTTCGGCGGGACGGCCACCTTGCGGACGCCTTCGATGAAGGCCGCCAGCACCAGCTCGGCCTTGGACGGCCAGCGCCGATAGACCGTGGCCTTGCTGGCCCGCGCGGCGTTGGCCACCGCGTCCACCGTCAGCTGGTCATAGCCGTGTTCCTGCAGTAGCGCCAGGGTCACGGCCAGGATTTCGGCCTCGCGCGGCGACCACGGCGATGCGTGCTCGCACCGATCGGCCGTCTGGGTCATAGAGCCCACGATAGAGCCGCTCGGGCGATGCGGACCAATTTCCGCCAGTCCGGCCCGACGGATGTCGCGTCAGCGCGAGGGCAGCAGCGCGCGTTCGATGTCGGTGAGCAGGTCGTCGGTGTCCTCGATACCCAGTGAGATGCGCGCGAATCCGTCGGGGACCGGGTCACCCCAGCGCGCCCTGCGGTCCACCGAGGTGTGCAGGCCACCGAAACTGGTGGAGGCGACCAGCAGTTCGCTGCGGTCCACCAGCGCGTGCACCGCGGCCGCATCGGCCAATTCGACCGAGACCAGCGCCCCGAATCGGCGCATCTGGGCCATGGCCACTTGGTGCGCCGGGTCGTCGACCAAGCCCGGATAGCGCACCGCCCGCACGGCCGGGTGACGGGCCAGCATGGTCGCCACCGCCCGGGCGTTCTGGCATTGGCGTTCGAAGCGCAATCCCGCAGTTCCCATGCTGCGCAACAGAAGCCACGCCTCGAACCCGCCCAGGATCGCACCGGCGGACTGCCGGTGGCGCCGCACCGCGGCGAGCAGCTCGGGCTGATCGGTGGCGACGTATCCGGCCAACAGGTCGCTGTGACCCGACAGGGCCTTGGTGGCGCTGGCCACCACCGCGTCGGCGCCCAGCGACAGCGGCTGCTGCCCCAGGGGCGTGGCGACGGTGTTGTCGACGATTAACCGGGCGCCGCGCCCCCGGCAGATGGTGGCCAGCCGGTGCAGATCAACGACGTCCAACGCCGGATTGGTGGGGGTCTCGGCCAGCACCACGTCGGCCCCCGCGGCGGCGTCATAGATCTGCGCACTCGACGCCTCGATGACGCTCACGCCCGCCGGCGCCAGGTCCTCGCGGGCATAGCGGCGAACTTCGTAGTAACCGTCGGCGGGTATCACCACCGTCGATCCGGGGGTCGCCAGGGTCCGCAGCACCGCGGCGATGGCCGCCATGCCCGAGCCGAACACCAGCGCACCGGCCGCCCCCTCCAGCTCGGCAAGTGCGGATTCCAGTTGCCGCCAAGTCGGATTGGAGTCGCGGCCGTAGTTGTCCACGGCACCGGACTCGTCGCCGGACAGGTGGTAGATGGACGCAAGCACCGGCTGCGGGGCCACCGGCTGACCCGGCATTGCTTGAGAATCAACGGCTTTGAGGCTGCGCGTGGAATCACCGTACCGATTGCTCATCGGCTCAGTCCGCGGGGGTCTCGGTCGGACCCTCGGCGAGCAGTGTCCGGAAGCCGTCCTCGTCGAGGACGGGCACTCCCAGCTCGATCGCCTTGTCGTACTTGGAACCCGGCGAATCACCGGCCACGACGTAGTCGGTCTTCTTCGACACCGAGCCGGCGGCCTTTCCGCCGCGCGCCAGGATCGCCTCCTTGGCGTCGTCGCGGGAGAAGCCGGCCAGGGACCCGGTGACCACCACCGTCAGCCCCTCCAGCGTGCGCGGCACGCTGGTGTCGCGCTCGTCGGCCATCCGCACGCCTGCGGCGCGCCACTTCTCGACGATCGCGCGGTGCCAGTCGACGGTGAACCACTCGGTGAGCGCCGCCGCGATCGTCGGGCCGACGCCCTCCACCGCGGCCAGCCGCTCCGTCGATGCCGACATGATCGCGTCCAGGTCGCCGAACTCGGTCGCCAGGGCGCGCGCGGCCGTCGGGCCGACATGCCGGATCGACAGCGCCACCAGCACCCGCCACAGCGCCACCTGCTTGGCCTTGTCCAGGTTGTCCAGCAGCCGCCTGCCGTTCGCGGACAGGGAACCGGCCTTGGTCCGGAACAGCTCCGTACGCAGCAAGTCGTCCTCGCTGAGCGTGAACAGGTCGCCCTCGTCGGCGATCACGCCGGCTTTCAGCAACGCGATGGCGGCCTCGTAACCGAGCCCCTCGATGTCGAATGCACCGCGGCCGGCGACGTGAAAGACCCGCTCGCGCAACTGCGCCGGACAGGACCGGGCGTTGGGGCAACGGATGTCGGCATCGCCCTCCTTGGCCGGCGCCAGCGGGGTGCCGCACTCGGGACACGCGGTGGGCATCTCGAATTCGCGTTCGGAGCCGTCGCGCAGATCCACGACGGGGCCGAGCACCTCCGGGATCACGTCACCGGCCTTGCGGATCATCACCGTGTCGCCGATCAGCACGCCCTTGCGCTTGACCTCGGCGGCGTTGTGCAGGGTGGCCAGCCCCACCGTCGACCCGGCCACCTTCACCGGCGTCATGAACGCGAACGGCGTGACGCGTCCGGTGCGCCCGACGTTGACGCGGATGTCGAGCAGCTTGGTCTGCGCCTCCTGCGGCGGGTACTTGTAGGCGACGGCCCACCGCGGCGCGCGCGAGGTGGTTCCCAGCCGGCGCTGCAGGGCGACGTCGTCGACTTTGACGACCACGCCGTCGATTTCGTGCTCGAGCTCGTAGCGGTGTTCACCCCAGTAGGCGATCCGCTCCTGGACGGCGGCCAGGCCGCGCACCCGCGCGGTCTGTGCGGCCACCGGCAGCCCCCAGGCGCTCAGCGCGGCGTAGGCCTCGTGCTGGCTCTTGGGCGCGAACCCCTCGGTGCGGCCGATGCCGTGGCAGATCATCCGCAGCTTGCGCCGGGCGGTGACGGCCGGGTTCTTCTGGCGCAGCGACCCGGCCGCGCTGTTGCGCGGGTTGGCGAACGGCGCCTTGCCGTCCTCGACCAGGCTGGCGTTGAGCGCCTCGAAATCGGCGAGCAGAAAGAACACCTCGCCGCGCACCTCGAGCAGGGCGGGAACCGGGAAGTCCGTGCCAGCCGACAGCCGCTCCGGGACGTCGTCGATGGTGCGCGCGTTGAGCGTCACGTCCTCGCCGACCCGGCCGTCGCCCCGGGTGGCGGCGCGCTCCAACCGGCCGTCGCGATACACCAGCGACAAGGCCACCCCGTCGATCTTGAGTTCGCACAGGTAATGCGGTTGTTTGCCGACCTCGTTCTCGACGCGGTTGCTCCAGGCCACCAGCTCGTCGCGATCGAAGACGTCGTCGAGGCTCAGCATCCGCTCCAGGTGCGCCGCCTCGGCGAACTCGGTGGCGAACCCCGCGCCGCCGACCAGCTGGGTCGGCGAATCGGCCACCCGAAGCTCGGGATGCCGCTCCTCCAGCGCCAGGAGTTCGTTGAACATCGCGTCGAAGTCCGCGTCCGAGATGATCGGGGCGTCCTTGATGTAGTAGCGGAACTGGTGTTCGCGGACCGTTTCGGCCAGGTCCTGCCACTGCCGGCGCACCTCGGGCGATACCGAATCAGCTTCTGCTGAGCTCACCTTGGCAGGCTATCCGAGGACACCGACGCAAAACCCGGCGCGCTCAGTCCTGGACGTAAGAGCGCAACCGATCCACGGCGGCATCCCACCGGCGGGACAGCTGGCTCAGGTAGTCGCTGGCCGACGCCAGCGGCTCGGTCCGCACCGTCCACACCCGCTCGCGGCCCCGCCGGCTGCTGGTCACCAGCCCGACGGACTCCAGCAGCTGCAGGTGCTTGCTGGCCGCCTGCCGGGTGACCGGTATGACGCTGGTGACCTGCGATGTCGAGCTCGGGCCGTGATCGCAGAGCCGCACGATGATGCGCAGCCGGTTGGGGTCACCGAGCGCGTCGAAGAGCGGCGCGTCGACGGCGACTTTCATACCCGGACGCCCTCGACGTACCGGCGCACCAGCGTGGTCTGGATCGCCCAGCCTTCGCCGTTGGCCTCCAAGGACGGGCCGCGACGTGCCGGTGGGATCGCCTCGAACCCGGACTCGGTGATGGTCAGCAGCACGCCGTCGGGCCGCTCAGCCAGGGTGAACTCGACGAGCGTGGTCGGCTCCTGGTCGTAGTCGATGTCGGGGTCGACGGCGAACGGATGCCAGCGGTAGGCGAACCGGCGCGGCGGCTCGACGGCGACGATCTGCCAGGTGCTGCGGACTCCGGTGTGCGGCTCCTGACGCCTGGCCACCTCGCCGTCGACGGTGGTGGGGGTGATCGCGGCGGTCACCGACGTTCCGGCCACGAACGGCCCGTCGAACCGCACCCCGAACCAGCGTCCGAACTCCTCGGCGTCGCTGATCGCCCGCCACACCCGGTCGAGCGGCGCGCGCAGCACGACCTGCTTCTCGATCTTCATGTGCAACCTCCTGGTTGCCTATGAGTGCAGCACATCGCGGCCCAAAACGCAACCAATTGGTTGCCTATCCGATGGCGTCGGGGTCCTCGGCGAACATCTCGGCCGCCTTGCGGGCGAGCCCGATCGCGGCGCGGGCCCACTGCGGCGTGGCGCCGGCCAGCCCGCAGGCGGGGGTGACGCCGATGCGGTCGCGCAGCGCCGGGCGGGCGAAGCCGAGGCGGTCGGTGACGGCGACCACCGCGGCGGCCACCTCCTCCGCCGCCGGGCGGCGCGGCGGGGGCTCGGCGCCGAGCACCCCCAGCACGACGGTGCGGCCCGGCTCCACGAACTCGGCGATGCCGTCCAGGTCCGCGGCGGTCAGCGCACCCGCGTCCACCGACACGGCACGAAATGCGCTGCGTTGCAACAGTTCCCATGGGATACCCGGGGCGCAGCAGTGCAGCAGCACCTCGCCCCCGACCGTGTGGGCGCAGCTGTCGAGCAGGCCGGCGGCCAATTCCTCCTCGACGGGCGCCACCGGGCTCAGCGAGGTGACCCCACTCAGCCCCCCGCCCAGCGCTTTGGGCAGCGACGGCTCGTCGAACTGGACCACCACCTCCGCCTCGAGCCGGCGGGCCATCCCGGCCCGATGCGCGGCCACCCCCTCGGCCAGCGACGCGGCCAGGTCGCGCAGCGCCCCGGGGTCGGTGATCGCCCGGTGGCCGTTGGCCAGCTCGATTTCGGCGGCCAGCGTGATCGGGCCCGGCGCCTGCACCTTCACCACCCGGCCGTCGTTGCGCAGGCCGGCGGCCTCCCAGGCCTCCTCCAGCGCGTCCATGTCCTCGTCGAGCAGGCTGATCGCGCGGCGGGTGACCGCGCCGGGCCGGGCGGCAAGCCGGTAGCCGCGCGGCACCGTGTCGATGGCCACGTCGACCAGCAGCGCGCCGGCCCGGCCGAGCATGTCGGCACCGACGCCGCGGGCGGGCAACTCGACGATGTGCGCCAGTGCGCCCGCCAGTTCGCCCACCACGACTTCGGCGGCTTCCCGCGCGGCGCGGCCGGGCCACGAGCCGACACCGCTGGCGGTGGCGAAGGGATGGGCGAAAACACTCACCCGACAACCGTATTCGACGTCGGAGCACCCCCCGGTCGGCAGGGGTCTGTGTGCGCGCTGGCCGCGCGGGTAGGTTCAACGCAAAAGGGGTGCGTAAAGGTGTCGCAGAAGGCGAAATCAGCGTGGCTGCCGCTGTTGTGCGCGGCGGTGGCGCTGGTGGCGTCGTGCACCCGGGTGGTGGACGGCGCGGCCCTGGCGGGTTCCGGCGCCAACCGCAGAGTGGTGCAGGGCGTCGACGTCGACGCGATCCTGCTCGACCAGTCCCGGATGCGCGCGATCACCGGCGCCGGTGAGCATCTGACCATCATCCCCTCGATGGACGGCACCAGCCCGGTGGACATCGACGCGCTCGCCGAGACCGCGCCGCGCGAGTGCCGGTTCATCTACGCCGAGACGGCGACGTTCGGCCGCGACTTGGAGGCGTTCCACAAGACGACCTTTCAGGACCCGCCCGACGGGGCGCTGATCTCCGAAGGCGCCGCGGCCTATCGCGATGCCGACGCCGCCCGGCGCGCCTTCGGCGCCCTGGTGGGCACCGTCGGCGCCTGCGCGAACGGCTCGAGCGGGCAGCTCTACGTCGGCGACTGGAACGCCGATGCCACCACGCTGCACCTGCGGCCGGGCGGCTGCGGCCGCGACTACCGGATCCTGTCGGTGGCCATGCTGGAGGTCACCTTCTGCGGCTTCGCGCAGTCGGTGTCCGACATCGTGATGACGAATATCTCGGCGAACATGCCGCGGTGATCAGCGTGCGGTGCCGGCGATGGTGGCGCTGCCGAGCACCTCGTCGCCGTCGGGGTCGCGGCGATAGAGCACCAGCGTCTGGCCCCGCGCCACGCCGCGCATCGGGGCGCGCAGTCGCACCACCAGCTCGCCGTTGACCAGTTCGGCTATCGCGTCGGCGGCTTCACCGTGCGCGCGCACCTGAACCGCGCACTCCAGCGGGCCCGACGGCGCGACGCCCGAGGTGAAAACCGGTGCCCGCCCGACCATTTCGTGTATCTCGAGGTCGGCGGCCTCCCCCACCCGCACCGTGGCCGTCTCGGCGTCGATCGCTGTCACGTAGCGCGGGCGGCCGTCGGGTCCCGGTCCGGCGATGCCGAGTCCCTTGCGCTGCCCGATGGTGAAACCGTGCACGCCGTCGTGCTCGGCGAGCACCGTGCCGTCCGCATTGACCACCGCGCCGCGGCGCACCCCGATGCGCTCGCCCAGGAACGCGCGGGTGTTGCCCGAGGGGATGAAGCAGATGTCGTGGCTGTCCGGCTTGTCGGCGACGGTCAGGCCGCGCCGGGCGGCTTCGGCCCGGATCTGCGGCTTGGGGGTGTCCCCGATCGGGAACGCCGCGTGCCGCAGCTGCTCGGCGCTCAAGACGGCCAGCACGTAGGACTGGTCTTTGTCGTGATCGACGGCGCGGCGCAGCCGGCCGTCGGCGAGCCGGGCGTAATGGCCGGTGGCCACCGTATCGAAGCCCAGCGCAACGGCTTTCGCGGACAGCGCCGAGAATTTGATCTTCTGATTGCACACCACACACGGGTTGGGCGTTTCGCCGCGCGCGTACGACGCCACGAATTCGTCGATGACGTCCGTGGCGAACCTCTCCGCGAAATCCCATACGTAGAACGGGATTCCGAGCACGTCGGCGACGCGGCGCGCATCGGAGGCATCCTCCTTCGAGCAGCACCCCCGCGAGCCGGTGCGCAGCGTGCCGGGCGCGCTGGACAGCGCCAGGTGCACGCCCACCACGTCGTGTCCGGCGTCGACCATCCGGGCGGCGGCGACCGACGAGTCGACGCCGCCGCTCATGGCGGCAAGCACTTTCACCTAGGACGCCCCCGCGGCGGCCAGCGCGGCCCGTCGGGCGCGGTCCACCGCGCCCGGCAGCACGCGCAGCACGGCGTCGACGTCGGCGTCGGAACTGGTGTGCCCCAACGAGAGTCGCAATGATCCACGCGCGGTGGCCGCGTCGGCGCCCATCGCGATCAGCACGTGCGAGGGCTGCGCGACGCCCGCGGTGCACGCCGATCCGGTCGAACACTCGATCCCGTTGGCGTCCAGGAGCATCAACAGCGCATCGCCCTCGCAGCCGCGGAAGGTGAAGTGTGCGTTGCCGGGCAGCCGCAGCGGGTCGCGGGCCCCGTTGAGGGTGACGTCCTCGATGC
>NZ_LZLL01000180.1:0-884 GCF_001669335.1 Mycobacterium sp. 1245852.3
CGCCGAGTCGGCGGACGCGGCCAAGGGCTGCCTGCACGACTGCGTGGTCTTCTCGCTGCCGGCCTAGCGGCGATCGCAAGCGCGGCCGTGGCGATCGCAAGCGCGGCGAAGCCGGGCGCCGCGGGTCGCCGCCATCGACCTAACTACAGTCTCATCCGTGAGCCGCGTCGCACCGCTCGCTCCGCCGTGGAGCGAAGAAGATGCCACTGGCATCAACAGCTGGGGTCACCCCGACCGCACGTACGAGCCGCTGCTTTTGGTGCGTTGCCTGCAGCGCCATCCGACGCTGGCCGCCCGGCTGCGCAAGCTCGGCGAATCCCTTTATGTCGCAGCGCTTTTGCCGGGTCGCACGCGGACCATCGCCATTCTGCGGACCTGCGCGCTGGTCGGCTGCGCATACGAGTGGGGTGGGCAGGCGGCGTTCTGGGGCCCGATCGCCGGTGTCAGCGACGACGAGTGCGACGCGCTGGTCACCGGCGGCCCGGACGACTCGCGGTGGAGCGTTGCGGAGCGCACGCTGATCGAGGCGGTGGACGAGCTCGAGCGCACCGGCTCGTGGTCGGAGGCGACGTGGACCGCGCTGGGCCGCGACCTCGACGACGAGCAGCGCATCGAATTGCTCACGGCCGTCGGCTGGTATCGGACGATCTGCACGCTGTGCAACGCGCTCGCGCTGCCGGTGGAGGGCTGGATGCGGCCCTGGCCCTGAGTCGGATGGCGGCGACCCGGCTTCGGCCGCTCCGCCGCGCTCGCGATCGCCGCTGCGTCCGACGGCGGCGACCCGGCTTCCCCGGCTCCGCCGCGCTCGCGATCGCCGCTAGGCCGGCAGCGAGAAGACCACGCAGTCGTGCAGGCAGCCCTTGGCCGCGTCCGCCGACTCGGCG